>JACQFH010000556.1 GCA_016200145.1 Planctomycetia bacterium
ACTCTGGCGAACGTCCGCCGCTGGCTGACCGAGCCGGGTTACGCCGCCTACGTCTCCAGGATCCTGCCCCTCGTCCAGGCGGAAAAATTCGACGAACTCGATCGGCTGTTCTGGGAAGTGATCCCTTTTGGCACTGGCGGCCGCCGGGGTGCGATGGCGGAGCTCGGCTCGGCCACGATGAACGAGCGGACTGTCGCCGAATCGGCCAACGGGCTGGCCGTGTACCTGCAAAACGTGCGGGGCAAGCCCGGCGGGCGGGCGGTGATTGCCTGCGACACCAGACTGCGATCGAGCGAATTCGCCAAGCTGTCTGCTTGTGTGCTGGCCGCACAGGGTCTGCATGTGTGCCTGTTCGAATCTCACCGCTCGACACCCGAGTTGTCGTTCGCCGTACGGCACCTGAAGTGCGACGTGGGCTTGATGATCTCGGCATCGCACAACCCGCCTTCGGACAACGGGGTCAAAGCGTACTGGGGAACCGGGGCGCAGGTTCTCCCGCCGCACGACAAGGGAATCATCGAGTCCGTCTATGCGTCGAACGTCATTCCCATCGCGGATTTTGACGAAGCGATTGGCGACGGCCGCATTGAACTGATCGGCTCCGACGTCGACGAGGCGTACGTTCGCACCGTTGCACGGCTGAGCCTGTCGCCGGCTCGAGACCTGGCGGCGCTGTACACGCCGCTGCACGGCGTGGGGGAGACGTCGGTCTTCCGCGTCCTGCAGGAAGCGGGATTCGAAGGGATCGAGATCTTCGAACCGCACCGCGAACCCAACGGCAGTTTCCCGAATGTTCCCAATCATCTGCCAAACCCCGAGTTGCCGGCCGTGTTCGGTCCGCCGATCGAGCAGGCTCGCTCGCAGGGAGCGGCGCTCGTGCTGGCGAGCGACCCCGACGCCGATCGCCTGGGCGTTGCCGTCCGCGACACCCACGGCGAATATGTCCATCTGTCGGGTAATCGCATCGGCGTACTGCTGGCCGATTACATCTTGCGCAAGCGGAGGGCCGCGGGAACGCTCGGGCCGGCGCACTTCATCGTCGAAACGCTGGTGACCACGCCGCTCGTGGCCGAATTGGCCCGCGCGAACCGCATCCGCGCCATCGACAACCTGCTGGTGGGCTTCAAATACATCGCTCAAACCATGGATCGCGAAGGGCCCGAGCGATTCGTGTTCGGGGCCGAAGAATCGCTGGGCTACCTGGCGGGAACGTACGCCCGCGATAAAGACGCCGCGGTCGCCGCCCTGTACCTGTGCGAATGCGCCGCCGAATTGCAGCGTCAGAAAAAGACTCTGCTCGACCGGCTCGACGAGCTGTACGTCGCGTACGGGTACTTCCTGGAAGGCCAGCGGTCCGAATCGTGCCAGGGGCCCAAGGGCCGCGCGATGATCGACCGCCTGATGGAAGCCCTGACAGCCGATCCGCCGCGCACTCTGGGCGGCATCGAGCTGGCCCGCGTGCGCGACTACCGCATGCACGAAATCCGCTCGCTACCGGCCAACGAACGCGTGGCCCCGCTTCCCGAGCCCGAGGGCGATCTCGTGTTCTTCGAATCGGCCGCGTCAGACTGCACGGTCAGCTTCGCGGCGCGACCTTCGGGCACGGAACCGAAAGTCAAATTCTATTTCTTCGCCCGTGCGGCGTGTGCAGAGGCGGCGGCACTCCCCGGCGTGAAGACGCTCGCCGAAACCCGGCTCCGCGAGCTGCAAGAGGCCCTGTCGGCCTGGGTCCATAATCTCTGGGCCACCTGACTCCCTGAATCCGTTTTCTTCATTCAAGCCCACCGGCCGCGTCCGGTGGGTCCGTCCACATTGACGTTGTATTTGCAAATCGTCCCGCAATGACACAACCCACGACAGGCATCTGGTTCATCGGAGCGATGGGAGGGATTGCCACCACCGTCAGCGTCGGGCTCGCATCACTCAAACAGAAGTTGTCGGACGAAGCCGGCCTGGTCAGCGGCCTGCCGAGATTTCAACAACTCAAACTTGTCGACTGGTCGGCCTTCACCGTCGGCGGGCATGAAATCCGCGATACGACTTATGCAGCCGAAGCCCGAGTGCTTCACGAAAAGTCAGGTGTTTTTGAAAGCGATCGCCTGCAGAAGGTTCAACCCGCACTTGACGAATTCTCTCGCAATGTCC
Source organism: Planctomycetia bacterium (assembly GCA_016200145.1). GTDB lineage: Bacteria > Planctomycetota > Planctomycetia > Planctomycetales > Planctomycetaceae > JACQFH01. Next base: position 2,146 of record JACQFH010000556.1, read on the forward strand.
GCATGGGCACGTTGATCAATGTGGGCGCCACGATCGAGGCGCTGGCTGGGGAGCCCGCTCGCAAAACGCGGGGCGAACGGCCGGCCGCGGCGATCGAGCGCATCTCAGCCGACTTGGCCGATTTTCGCAGCCGACACAAACTCGAACACGTGATTGTCGTCAACGTATCGTCGACAGAGCCGCCCGTTCAAGACGAGGCCAGAAACCTCACTTGGGGCACCCTCAAACAGCAGCTCGACCGCGACGCTGCATCTCCCGTTCCCGCCAGCTCGATCTACGCCGTCGCGTCGATGCTTTCGGGCTGCGACTACGTCAATTTCACCCCGTCGGCCGGTTCCGACCTGCCGGCCCTCGAAGAGCTGGCGCTCGAACGCGGCGCGCTGCACGTCGGCCGCGACGGCAAGACGGGCGAAACGCTGATGAAAGCCGTGCTGGCCCCCATGTTCGCCGCCCGCAACCTGCACGTCATGAGCTGGGTGGGGCACAACATTTCGGAAATATGGACGGCAAGGTCCTGGACGACCCCGTCAACAAGGCCAATAAGGTCCGCTCGAAAGATCACCTGCTGACCGAAATCCTCGGCTATAAGCCGAGCACGCTGGTGACAATCGAATACATCGAAGACATGGCCGACTGGAAAACTGCCTGGGACCACATCCACTTCCGCGGATTCCTCGATACAAAGATGACGCTGCAATTCACCTGGCAGGGATGCGATTCACTCTTGGCCGCGCCCCTCGTCCTCGATCTCGTACGGTTCACCGAGCGTGAACACCGGCGCGGCAAGTCGGGAGTGATGACGCATCTCTCGTCGTTCTTCAAAAGCCCGATGGGGAAAAACGTGCCGCCCGAGTTTCACAAGCAATATGCGTTGCTTGAGCAGTGGGCCGACGAAGTGGCAGGCAAATCGTCATGAGCTCTCGGCCGGTTCCGGCAGGGGCGGGACCGGCTTTGGTTCCAACCGCCGTCTCAAATCGGCGGGCGAGCCCGGATTGGGCTTGGTTCGGCGGAATCGCTATCATCGCGGCATGCAAAAAATGCTCGCGTGGCTGCAATTGTGCAGGCTTGCTGCCGTATTCACGGCGACGGCAGACATCTTTCTCGGCTATCTGCTGACGCACGGCGACGGGATTGAGTCGTGGAATGAATTCGGTCTGCTGCTGGGCAGCTCGTCGTGCCTGTATCTCGCGGGCATGGTCTTTAATGATGTATTCGATCGGGAGATTGACGCCCGCGAACGGCCGAAGCGGCCGATCCCGTCGGGTCGGGTCTCGGTTCGTGCCGCGACATCATTGGGAGTTTTGCTGGTCGCGACGGGACTGTTCTTCTCCGCCGCCGCCGGCAGCCAGAGCCTCGTCGTCGCCGGCCTGTTGACGGCCTGCGTCTTTCTGTATGACGGTCTGCTCAAGTCGACGATTGTCGGACCGTTCGTGATGGGCTCGTGCCGATTTCTGAACGTCATTCTGGGCGCCAGCGCGGCGCCGGTTGTGTGGTCAATGCCACAACTGGCGGTCGCAGCCGGATTGGGGACTTACATTCTGGGCGTGACCTGGTTTGCCAGGCACGAAGCGGCGACCAGTCGTCGCGCGCACCTGATTGGCGCGATGGCGGCGGTCAACCTGGGGCTCGTGATCCTGATTGGATTCGCACTCAACTGGCGCGATGTGTTGCAGCGAAGCTGGAACACGTCGCTGGCGCTGTCGTTCATCGGCGTCGTAATCAACCGCCGCATGGTCATGGCGATTGCCGAACCGGTTCCGGCCAAAGTGCAGGCGGCGATTCGAACGATGCTGCTGTCGCTGGTGATGCTCGACGCGTCGCTGGTATTCTTCGTCCAGCCCGATCGGAACTATGCGATCCTCGTTGCCCTGCTGCTGATCCCCGCCACGCTGCTGGGGAAACTGCTGGCGATTACATGAACTTAGCCTTCGGCAACGTCGACATACACCTTCAGCGCGTCTTTGTCTTCGACCAGCAGCCGCATCATTTCATTGAAATTCGTAATCCCGGAAACCGGGTTCGTCAGGATCCGCTCGATCACGCCGGGATATGTCACTTCCCCCAGGGCCAGATCCGAGATCCCAATTTCGAAGTGCCGTCGGTTGGCGTTCACCGAACCCAAAAGCAGTTTGTTGCCGAGCACCCAGTTGATGTTGACGTTATCGGACGGAACCTCAACTCGCCTCTGGCCGCCGGTGATGCTGGTCCAGACCTCGACGCCGTTATGTCCTAGAATCTCCATGGACTCGAACGCGACTGCGCTCGAACCGGTGGCTTCGATGATCAGATCAGGCTTTCCCGCAGCCGCAACGATGTCCCTGAGCGACTTTTCTTTTGTGCTCACATAAGTCGCCCCCAGCGCCGAGACGATCTCGGATTTGAGGCACGGCGCCGCCCCGCGCGCAAACGTGAACACTTCCAGCCCCCGCAGCCGCAGGATCAGCGTCGACAACAGGCCGATCTGCCCGGCCCCGGTTACGAAAGCCAGTTTCGGGTCCCACACCTGCAGTCGACGCTGCGCTTCGAACGCCTGCTGCACCGCTTTGGCAGCGCAGCTCATCGGCTCGGCCAACACGTGCAGGTGCTTGAGGCCCACGGGCATCTTGACGACGAACTCGGCGTCATCCACATAGTATTCGGTGAGAAACCCGTGCAGCAGGTTGATCCCACGCTCGTAATAGATTTCTTCGCTGGTGATGTCTGAGCGGCCGATGCGGTCGTAGATCGACGTACCAGGACGGCGGACCGTGCAAGTGACATAGTCGCCGGGCCGGACATGCCGCACGGCAGGGCCGATGGCCTCGACGATGCCGAACGACTCGTGCCCCAGCACAAGAAAATCGAATCCGGGCGGGGCGTTGCCGTACAGGGCATCGTTGATCTCGCGATCGGTGGCATCAACGCCAACCTTCAGCACGCGGACAAGTACGCCGCGCCCGCCAGGAACGTCTTCCACCCGGGGCTTGGGCAGATCCGCCAGGTGAACGCTGTTGGGACGACCGGGACGAACGGCGATGGCTTTCATGACAACTCGGATTTGAGAATTGGGACATCGGAATTGGCGAGCCGGCGGCGTCAGCCGCCGGGTGCATTGCCCGTCTGCAGCGGAAGTCGCTCAATTGCCCTACATCGGCGGCTGGAATCCCAGCGCCTGAAAATTGGCCAGCTCGACGACGTCGGTAATCTTCACGGCGGAAATGGAGTCATAGGCCACCATGACTTTGCGCGCCCCCAACGTATCGGGTTTATCGCGGTCGAGCAACAGAATGCCGCCCGAAATCAGGTAATTCACGAACGGGATCGATTCGTTGAACGTCGTGATCAGGATCCCCCGCCGGGGTACGCTTTGGGGCCAGCTCTCGAACAGTGACCTCCAGTATTCGCCTGTGCTCATTCAGTGGCTCCGGTTGAATAGTCCGTCGAGCGACGGGGCCCCACGGGGAACAACCAATCGGTCGGTGCCCGCCCATGGGCTTGAGAGAGGCGCGACTGCTGATGTTCGCTCTTCTCTCCTCACTCTTCTCTCTTCGCTTACTAGTAGCGAGCCAGATCTGCCGCCTTCTTCAACGAGAGGCCGTTCGCAATCCGCTGCGCTTCGGCCGTCATGAATCGCAGCTCGCTGCCGATCGCCAGGAATCGCCACCCCTGCTCAATCCGCTTCTTGACGTCGTCGATCGTCTGCACGTGCAAGCCCACCGGCGTGCCCGTTTTTTTTCCGGTCGCCAGCACGCGTTGCAGCATGGCCTCGAGCTGATCGGGCGTGGGATCGACTCCATCGGCGGACCGCATCTGAAACGTCAGGTCATTGGGCCCCACGAAAATCGCGTCGACGCCGGGGAGGCTGTAGATCGCCTCGGCGTTCTGAACTCCCTCCGGCGACTCGGTCTGCAGCACCACCAGGATTTCGTCGTTGGCCCGGTTGTAATAATCACCCGCCGTGCTGTCGAAATTCAGTGCGTGCAGCCCTCCCCCGATCGAACGGTTCCCGACCGGGGGATACTTGGCCGCCGCGATCGCCAGCTTCGCTTCTTCGACCGTGTTCACCATCGGCACAACGATGCCCCAGGCGCCGGCATCGAGGACGCGCTTGATGTTCTCGTGCGTCCCGCGCGGGACCCGGGCCAGCGGCACGCAACCCGCTTCGGCAATCACGCCGAACAGCGTCGCGGCCTGCTCGATGCCGATCGGCGAATGCTCCATGTCGACCGTCAACCACGGAAAACCAACTCGCGCCAGCACGCGCGTGCCGTAAACGCTCCCCAGCGACAGCCACGTGCCCACCTGTGGCTGACCGGCTTTCAGGGCCGCTTTGACCGGATTACGTTTCATCGGCAAGCCTTGTACAGAACGAACATCAGGCGCAGGGGATTGCACGCCGTGCGGGGAAATCGCTAAAACTGAATGACACGGCAACACCTTAGTTCATCGCAGGAGCGTTTCGCAAGCATGGCTGAATTTCAGACGGTGGCCCGCGTGGGCGAGATTCCGGAAGGAGAAGGCAGATCGTTTGAAGTCGCCGGGCGGATGGTTGCCGTGTTTTACGTCGCGGGCAAATACTCCGCGATTTACGACACTTGCCCGCACATGGGGGCCTCGCTGGCCTCGGGCTATGTCGAGAACGGGGGCGTGATGTGCCCTTGGCACGCCTGGCGGTTCTGCGTGACGACCGGCACCTGGCTCGATAATCCCAAATCGACCCTCTGCCAGCCAACTTACGAGACGCGCATCGTCGACGACGAGATTCAGGTGCGCATTCCCGCCTGACCGCGCTACAGGTACTGGTTGACCACGTTTTCGAGCAGCTCCTGTCGGCCGCTTTCGTTTTTATCGGGATTGCCTTTGTCAAGCATGTATTTCTCGAGGTCGGCAAATCCGACTGTTCCCTCTTCGATCTTCCTGCCGATCCCTTCGTCGTAGCTGCGGTAGCGCTGCTTGACGAAATTCGAAAGGGCGCCGTCCTTGCGGATCGCGGCGGCGATTTTCGTCCCGCGGGCGAACGCGTCCATGCCGCCGATGTGGGCGTGGAACAGATCGATCGGCTCGAAGCTCTCGCGCCGGACTTTGGCGTCGAAGTTGACGCCGCCCGGAGTCAGCCCCTTCTGCTCGAGAATCACCAACATGCACTGCGCCGTCAGGTAAATGTCGGTGGGGAACTGGTCGGTATCCCAGCCCAGCAACAGGTCGCCCGTGTTGGCGTCGATGCTCCCCAGCGCCCCCTGGATGCGGGCGTATTCCAGTTCGTGCATCATCGTGTGCCCGGCGAGCGTGGCGTGGTTCGTTTCGATGTTCAGCTTCACTTTGTCGAACAGGCCGTTGGCGCGCAAAAAGTTAAGGCACGCCGCAGCGTCGAAATCGTACTGGTGCTTGGTCGGCTCCTTGGGCTTCGGCTCGAACAGGAACTGCCCCTTGAACCCGATCGCTTTGGCATGGTCGCATGCCATGTGCATGAATCGCGCCAGATGATCGATCTCGCGCTTCATGTTCGTGTTGTACAGGTTCATGTATCCTTCGCGCCCGCCCCAGAAGACGTAATTGACGCCTCCCAGTTCGTGGGTCACTTCGATCGCCTTCTTCACCTGCGCAGCCGCATAGGCAAAGACGTCTGCGTTGCAGCTTGTGGCGGCCCCGTGCATGTACCGCGGATGCGAGAACAGGTTGGCCGTTCCCCACAGCAGTTTGACTCCCGTCTTCTGCTGCTGTTCCTTGAGGGCCTTTGCGACCTCGTCGAGCAGCTTGTTCGATTCCTTCAGCGTGTTCCCCTCGGGCGCCACGTCGCGGTCGTGGAAGCAATAAAAGGGCGCGCCGAGCTTCGTGAAGAACTCGAACGCGGCGTGCACCCGTTTGATCGCGTTTTCGACCGAATTCGACCCGTCGTCCCAGGGGCGCTGCAATGTCGCCGCACCGAACGGGTCGCTCCCCGTGCCACGGAACGTGTGCCAGTAGCAGATGCTGAACCTGAGCAGGTCGCGGAGCTTCTGCCCCTCGACGATATCATCGGGGTTGTAATGCTTGAACGCCAGCGGGTTCTTGCTGGAAGGCCCCTCGTATCGAATGACGGGAACCTCGGCGAAAAAGTCTGCCATGTCTCACTCTCGGTTGCAGGATCGGGATGAACTTCAGAATGCGGACAGGTCCTCGGGCAAAGGCCCATCATGACGAAAGCAGTCTACAGCAGATCGGCGAGAGAAAAAAGCAACTGCCTGCCGGAGTCGTGTCATGAAAGACTGATGCAGGAACCCGGCCGCTTGCCGTCAAGATTTCGCGCCGGCCGGCGAATCAACTGATGGGTCCGGGCGCTTGATTGAATCCAGACATGCGCTCCCTGTAGAATGCTTCCGTTTCGTGGGTCACATATCCAGTCGCGGCTGCGCGCGAGGCCAGACCTGCGGCCAGCGCAACCGCATTCATTTGCAGCAGAAAGGGGCAACGACAATGTCTTCCGGTCCTGAGAATTCTCCCGCAGCGGCACCCGGCGAACGGCCTGCTGAATCGAGACGGATCATGTGTGGCGTATTGGCGATCGTGCTAGGTGGTTTGGGGGTGCACAAGTTCGTGCTGGGCCTGACGACCCCTGGAATCATTATGCTGTCGGTCACCCTGGCCGGATCTGTCTTTGCCCCCTGCACTCTATTCGTATCATCCTTCGGCCCGGTGGTGATGGGCGTCATCGGCATAATCGAAGGCATTATCTACCTGACGAAGACCGACGAAGAGTTTTATCGGATCTACGAGGTCGAGAAGAAAGCCTGGTTCTAACGAGACGGCGAGAACCCATTATCCGGCAAGTGACCGGGCTGCGCGACGCGGAACATCTTCAGGCGGCCGCGCCCGATGATGACAGCGGCGCTGTGGCACCACGATCACCGGCAGGCGCGGGCGCACCGTTTCCTTTCTTCGCGGCATCGGTCTGCGGCGTCAGAAATGAATACAGCGTGAGCATGATCGCGCCGGTGACCAGGAACACGTCCGCGAAATTGAACACGGGCCAGTGGTACTCTCGCGTGAGCCGCGGGCGCAACCCCTCGAATTCGATCCCCGGAATCGTACAATTGAGAAAATCGCGGACCGCGCAAACCGGCGCGCCCTTCGAATCGATCCAGCCGTGCAGGCCGAGCCGGTCATAAAGATTGCCCAGCGCCCCGGCCAGAATCAGCCCCAGGGTCATCGTCAGCCACCAGCTTCGGGCGTGCCCGCGCACGAACAGCCAGTAGACGATTGCCGCCGCCGCCGAAATGCTGAGCAGCGCGAACAGCCAGCTTAAGCCCTGGCCGATCCCGAACAGTGCCCCCTGATTGAACGTCGTCGCCAGCGAGAATTCGAACCGGCCCCACAGGAAATCAGTCCGATACGACCAGTCGCTGTTGCGGTGCGGTCCCCCCAGCAGGTCAAACACCCGCCATTTCGAAACCAGGTCGACCGCCAGTCCCACGGCGGTGAGCAGACCGAAACACCAATACCGGCTGGAAGGCACGGCAGTCATGGTTTAGAACCCTTCGCGCTTCCTTGCGCAGTCGACGCAGGTGCGGGCGTAGGGAATCGCTCGCAACCGTGGCTTGGGAATCGCCGACTGGGCCGGCGACTTTCCTTCTTTCGTGCAGATCTCGCACAAACCAAACGAACCGTCCTTGATTCGCTGCAGAGCCGCCGAGATTTCGGTCAGCGTTTCCTGTTCGTTGGCCGCCAGCGACAGCGAAAAATCCTGCTCGAAGGTATCGCTCCCGAGCTCGGCCATGTGAGTGGGGCTTTTGGACTCTCCGCCACCGTCCTGGCGATCGGTCCCCAAAGCCTCTTTCGTCAATTGCCGCACGTCGCCGCGCAATCGAGACTGCATGTCTTCGAGGAGATCGCGAAATTCCGTGAGTTCGGTCTTCTTCATCGCTCCAGGTTTCTTCCAGGTGGAGTCTCAATCGGGCGCATGGTCAATTTCGTGAAAGTCCTGTATTATCTCCACGTGATGCCAATTGGTCAAGCACGCCACGCCAAGCCCTGATCCGGAAATAGGTTGCGGCGACACTCGCCAGCTTTGGCAGGTCGACATTGCCATGCATCAAGACAACGAGACATGGAGAGGGGGAGACAAGGAGATGAGGCCGCCGTGCTGCCCTACCCCGCCAGCCGGCGCCCCGCGCTCGCAGCGTTCCAGGGCGCCGCGGCGATCTGATCCAACACCCTTCCGGCGACAATCATTGCGTCGAGCGCGGTCTCCCCGCTGACAACCGGGCGCTGGCGGTTCCGTACGCAGTCGGTGAATGACAGCAGTTCGTCAGTTAACTGGTCGCAGACCGTAACCACGGGCTTGTGGACCTCGATGTACGAGCCGAAGAGCTCTTGCTTCAGCTTCTCGATATCGGCCCCCGGCTCGCGGGCCTTTTCCAGAGGACCGGCGCCGAGCTTCAGCCGCGTGCCCCGGGCATACCGTTTGACTTCGCGCGCCGCCAGATCAATGTGTACGCATCCTTCAGACGTCCAGACCTGCATACTGCGGCTGACAACCGGGCTGACGCGGTTGACCGACAGGTCGGCAATGGCGCCATTCGAAAACGTGAGTCGCGCCTGCGCGCAGTCTTCGTGACCCGTGAGAATCTCCACGCCAAATGCCTGCACGTCGGCGACCGGTACGGCGACCAGGTCGAGCGCCAGGTCGATATCGTGAATCATCAGGTCGTGCACGACGCCGATGTCGGTCGAGCGAAATGAAAATGGGGCGTAACGCTCGACCCGCAGGTATTTCGGGTCGGCCAGAAAGGGGCGAGCGGCGGCGAGCGCCGGATTGAACCGCTCGACGTGCCCGACGGCCAGCAGCGCTTCGTGGCGGCGGGCCAGATTCACCAGCTCGCGTGCTTCGTTCACCCCGCCGGCAATTGGTTTCTCGACGAGCACATCGACGCCGGCCGCGAGGAATTCGCCGGCAACGGTCCGATGTGCAAAGGTCGGGACGGCGACGACCACCGCATCGACGGCCCCAAGCAACTCCCGGTAATCGGCGACGCCGCGCGTCCGGCAGCGCTCCGCCGTCTCGGCGACGGCCCGCGGGCTGGAGTCGGCGACGGCCACCAGCTCGATGCCGGCCAATTGCGAGAGAATCCTCGCGTGATGGCGACCCAGGGCGCCAGTGCCGACGACGGCCATGCGCAATGCGGTCATGCGGCTTTTCGGCCTTCTTCTGAATTGTCGGCCGGCGGAGTCGCGTTGCGCCGCGCCTCGCCGCCGCGGCCGTTCTTGCCGCCCTGTTGGCGTTCGAGAAAATCGAGCAGCCGCACCAGTTCGATTGGCAGGCACTCGCCCAGCTCGGCGGCAAAGGTCTCGCGAATTTCCGCCAGCTTCAAGTGCTGGCGGTAAATCATTTTGTGCGCGCGGCGAATAATGGCGATGGTTTCCGCCGCAATCCCGCGCCGCTGCATGCCCACGAGGTTGATCGTGGCGATAGTCGGGTTGTCGCTGCCGGACGAGAGCATGTACGGGGGAATGTCGGTGGGAACGCGGCAGCCTCCGCCCACGAACGAGATCGTGCCGACGGTCGCGAAGTGGTGCACCACCGTATTTCCCGAGATGATCGCCCAGTCGTGCACGTGGACATGGCCCCCCAGCAGCACCCCGTTGACCAGCACGACGTGGTCGTAGACCCGGCAGTTGTGCGCCACATGGCAATTGGCCATCAGCAGGTTGTGGTTGCCGATCCGCGTCACGTGATCTTCTTTTTCGGCCCCGCGATTGACCGTTACCCCCTCGCGAAATGTATTGCCCTCGCCGATTTCGACGCGCGTGGGGGAACCCGAATAGCTGTAGTCCTGAGGCTCGGCGCCGATCACGCAATTGGGGAAAAACCGGTTGTTCGCGCCAATCGTGGTGTGCCCGGTGACGACAACGTGGCTGTCGAGGCGCGAGCCGGCGCCCAGTCTCACCTGCGGGCCGACGCTGCAGAACGGGCCCACGAAAACATCCTCCGCCAGCTCGGCCTGCGGGTCGACATGCGCCAGCGGAGAGATGATTGTTGCCATGTCGTTGATCCGGTGCTGCTCAGGGCGTTGGGTTCAGGTTGTGTTCGCGATTCCAGGTTCGATTTCGTTACGCCGCCTTCAGCGAGACTCCTGGCCAGACGGTTTCGGCATGGGCCAGTTTCACGCGGCGGACGAACTCGGCATTGAGCTGGTGTCCCGATCGACGGGCGTCGACGGCGCCCGACAGATCGCAACCTGCCAGCGCCAGGTCTCCGATGCAGTCGAGGATCTTGTGGCGGGCGCACTCGTCGGGACACCGCAGCGCGTTGTCGATCACCCCCTCCTTGCCGAAAATCAGCAAGTCTCGGGGTGTGGTGCGCTTCCCGTACCCCTGCGAACGCAGCGCGTGGGCCTCGTGCTCGAGCAGAAACGTACGCGCGAAGGCGATCTGGTCGATGAAGTTCTGCGGAGTGACGGCCACTTCGTAATTCTGTGACTGAATCGGAGAGTCCGCACCGTAGTCGAGCGAATAGCGGATATGCAATTGGCCGTCATCCGCAGGCGAACCGCAAACGGTCTGGTCGGCTTCTTCGCCCTGCACGACGACTTTCTGTCGCAATTCGAGCCGGTCGCGAGACGTTCCCAGGTCGACGATGCCGGCGTCGAGCAGCGATTCGACGAACGCCTGGCTCGATCCGTCGCAGCCGGGGGGCTCGGGCCCGTCGAGCTCGACGAGGCAATTATCGATCCGCAGACCGGCCAGCGCGGCCAGAACGTGTTCGACCATCTCGACGACAATGCCGCAGCGGGCGATCGCCGTTCGCCGCGCGCGGGGAATCGTGTACGAGACCAGCGCCGGAATGGGTGGAGCGCACAGTTTGTCGGTACGCAGGAAGGCGACTCCGTGCCCGGCCGCGGCGGGCAGAAAACGAAGACGGATGTCGGCCCCGGTGAGGAATCCGACGCCCGCCACAACCGCCGCCCGGGCAATCGTCTGTTGAGACCGCTGTTTCATGCCGGCTCCGCACGAGAGGAAAAGGGGACACGCGAAACGGAGCCCTGCCGTTCGCGACGAGCCGCAGCCGTCACTCGGCCGATTTGCTCCCGCCGGCCGTCTTGACCTTCGAGGTCTTCTTCTTGCCGGACGGCTCCTCGCCTCCGACGGGTCGGACGTTGCCGGCATCGCGATTGTAGCGCTTGTTGAGCAGGTCCTTCACCATATCCGACATGTCATCCTGCGGGCGGTGAAACATGACGGCCTGGCTCATCATGATCTGGGTTCTCGTCGGGTCGCTGGTGCTGCCGGCTTCGTTGCGCGTCACCTTGACGACCAGCGTGAGCTTGTTGTAATTGGCGACGCTTTTGACGGCGTCCTGAATCTCCTGGTAGATCGTGAGCTGCATCTTGGCCTGCTCGCGTTTGAAATCAACCTGGAAATGCTTGCGCTTCGCGTCAAATTGCGCCTGATACTGAAGGACTTTCTCGAATTTCGTCTTGTACTCGGGAGTGCCCTCTTTAAGGGTCTTCAACTCCTCAGACATTTCCTGGCCGCGTTTCTGCATGCCCTTGATCAGTTCGTCCTGCGACTGCAGCTCGGCCTTCAGGCCCTCGATCTCGACCTTCACCTTTTCGTAGTTCTCGAAAACGTAGTCGACGTCGATCACGCCGATGCGGTGCGGGGCGCCGTCGTCTTCGGCAGCGTCGCGGCGCTTATCCTGTCCCCACGCGGCGGTCAAGAGCCACGTTCCCCCAGCCAGACACAGAAAACCGGCGGCGGTCAGAATCTGTTTTCTCACGGGAGCGGCACTCCTTTGCATGGCCAGTGGATTGGACGTATCCGCCCGAGGTGAAGACTCCGTTCGTCACCTCGCCCCCGCGCGTTGGGGACGCGCCGCAGAGAATTTCGGAAACGGAAGGCGGTATTTGAAGTCGCGGAATTTTGCATACCGCGCAATTCTCGTCAAGACGGGAATCACGCATTTTCTCGTGTAATTTTTGCAATTCGGCCCGCACCGCGTAGTCCCGATCGCAGGCGACCCATGCGAAGGGAAGTCAAAACCGCATCTCGACGGAGCGAGATGCCTACTCTGCCGTTGTGCCTACTGCACGCGATGGCGGCGGTAGGCTCTGGGCCCGGCTTCCTGCGGTTCCGCCTCCGTCGCGTCGAGCGTCGCAGGTCGGTTCGCTTTACGTGACGCTGCGGGCTTTTTCGCACGCGGCGTTGCGTCCGGCGCAGAAAGCGACGTTTCCAGAATCTCGGGCCGTTCTTCCAGTTCGTCGGCCAGGTATTCCACGAACCGCCGGCTGGCCCGATTCAGGATCACGACCCGGCTGGCCGCGCCCGGCTGATTCACCGGGCGGATGATGCACACCACCTCGGCCTCCCCGGCCTGTTCCAGCGCCTCGCCAAGTGCGGCATTGGCATCGGCGGAAGCGCGTTCGACCGGCCGCCGCGCCGGCGTGGTCCTGGAGGCTGTTGATGCTCCGATTCGTTTCGGCGACGAAACGTCGGCGACCTTCACGTTTTCATCCGGCTCGTCGCCTTCCTCTTCGTCGGTCTCGCCGAGGTTCACGCTGGCGATGGCTGATTGGCCGGGCAATTCGATGCTTTCGCCCGGGCCGTCCGAACCATACAGGCGCGACAAGCGGCAGTGGTCGAGCAGATCGTGCAGGGTCTTTAAGCCGATAAAAATCCCCTCTTTGTAATGTCCTTCGGCCCCCGAGCAGACGCCGATCACATTTCCGTCTTTCGTGAACAGTCCGCCTCCCGAGCGCCCTTCCACCGGCATGCTGCCAACTTCGATATTCGCAGCTCCTTTGTAGCGATTGAGCTCCGTAATTTTCACGTGTTGCACGGTCGGCTTTTCGCCCCCGCTGCATCCAACGGCCACGACCGGCGTCCCTTTGAGCAGCTTCGTCCCGCTCGGCGCGACGCGGCAGATCGGGAGCGGCGAATCGCAATTGATCGCGATCAGGCCCACGTCGGCCTTCAGGTCATGAAACAACTTGCGACCAACCCACATCTGCTCGTGGCCTTTGTCGAACCAGTCGACCTCGATCACAGTCTGTTTGTCCCAATGACGAAAGATATGTCCACAAGTCACGATCGTCGTCTGGCCGACGCGGCTGTCGATGATCGTCCCGGAGCCGTACGAATCCCCTTTCGAGTCGCGCACGCGGATGCGAACGCTGGCCGCCAGCGGGTTCCCCTGAACAGGCACGGCGATCGCCGGGCGGTCTTCGGCCTTCCCTCGCGGAACGGCACCGGCCGGCGCCTCACGCGCGGGTTCGTCTTTTTTGCGCGAGCCGAACGGCCAGGTGATGCCCGATTTCTCGGTCGGGGGCTGCTTCGCGGGAGGCGCCGTGGGAACTTGTGCGTCGGATTCGCGGCGCGCCGCAGGCCTGCGGGGCAGATCAGACGGTTCCCCCAGCGAATCTCCGGAATCGGCCGGTCGCGGGATGCGCGCGCAGAACTGAATCAATTCCTGTTCGGTAACGACGCCGTTCAGCCGCGCTTTTTCCGCGCCGTCCACGACCAGGACGAACGCAGGAATCTTTTGAATGTTGAACCGATTGACGAGATCGCGATTCGACTCGCAGTCGACTTTGCGGATCGGGTAGCCGTGCCGTTCCAGCCGCGAGACGATGGGGCTCATTTCCCGGCAGGGCGGGCAATTTCGCGAAGTAAAGTCGAGCACCACGCCTTCGAGATCGCCCCCCATTCCCAACACCGAAGCGACCACGAGCGTCATCGGAACCATGAGGCCTCCATGCCGAGCAATGTAGTTTCGTCGCGGATTGCGTGCAGGAATTACAATCCGCCCGCCTTCAGGGGCAATCCTTGCACCTGTTTGCGGCCGTCGGCTGTATACAGCATTTCGTATGCCGCACCTAGACCAAAAATGCGCGACCATCAAACCACAAGTTGGCGTTCAGTCTGCAGCCTGCCCGCAATCGTACTGCACGGCGTGGAAGGACGGTCTGAGATGACCAACCTCCAGTGCAAGGTGGTAATCCTGGCGTATGACAGTGTGGCGACGTGTACTTTTCGCGGAGTCAGGGCCTATAATGAGGGTGCTGGCCCACCTTGAAATTCGGGCGCAACGGGGTAACGTGCGTTCCCGCGCCTGCGCAGCTCGCCCAGAATCGCGTCGATATTGCGACGCACCCTCGAGAGAGAAAATGTTCGTGCCCACATTGCCATCGTGGAGAGTTCGCACCCGAGTCGCCTTCGCGGGACCGGCGGTTTTCGCCAGCATGGCGTTGTTGTTTTTGGGTTTGCCCGGCTGCGAAAAGCCCGAAGAGATCCGCGTCTACACCGTCGCCAAGCCGCCACCGATGGAAGACAAGACGGTGGGCGGCACTGCAGTCGAGCCCGATGCAATCACGCCGAATCGCGACTTGGCACAGAACCGTACGGGCACCGCGTCACCGGCTGTCAGGACCGAAATGCTGGGGGCCATCATGCCCCGCGGCAAGATGACCTGGTTTTTCAAGCTCACCGGGCCAGTCAGCGCCGTCAGCGAAGTCAAGAAGCAGTTCGCCGTCTTCATCAAATCGGTCAAGTTCGGCGAGGAGAAACCGGAATGGGAGCTCCCGGAAGGCTGGAAAGAAGAGCCCGGCAGCCAGATGCGCTTCGCCACGATTCGCGTCGCGGCGACTGCCGGCCCGCTCGAAATGAGCGTGATTCCCCTGCCGACCGGCGAAGGAGACTTCGAACCCTACCTGCTGGCGAACGTCAATCGCTGGCGCGATCAGCTGGGGCTGGGTCGCCTGGCTGAAAAGGAACTGCCCGCCTCGAAAGAGATCATCAAGATCGAATTGAACGGTGTGCCGGTCTGGTTCACCGACTTTGTCGGCGAGAGCCGCGGGAACTCAATGGGAGGTCCCTTCGCCGGCAATGCAGGTCCCGGGCGCGGTCCTGCCGGGGAATCGGGCGCCGGCAAATTGCCGTTTGAATTCCAATTGCCGGAGGGATGGACGGCTGGCAAAGCCAATTCGATGCAGCTTGCCGCTTTCGATATTCGCGACGGCGAACGTCAGGCCGGCGTCACCGTCAGCACGGCCGGAGGCGAGCAATCGGCCAATATCAATCGCTGGCGCGACCAGGTTGAGCTCAAACCGCTGACCGCCGCGGAAATTGAACAGCAGGCCAGGAAAATCTCCGTCGACGGTCACGACGGGATTCTGGTGGAAGCGATCGGCCCCGAATCGGCCAAGTCCCGCGAGACCATTCTGGGAGTGATCGTCGAGGTTCAGGGCCGGCAATGGTTCATCAAGCTCAAAGGGGATTCCGAACTGGCCGCCCGTGAAAAAGACCGCTTCGAGCAATTCGTGAAATCGATCAAGTTCCGCTGACACGGGCGAGAGCGCCTGTCGGCATGGGAAAGGCAATATGGCATCGATCTTTGAAACCGACGACAGATTGACGCGGGAGTACAGCTTTCCGCAGACGGCCAGGTCGTCGGAAGGACAGGCCATTCTCGCCGTCCTGAAGGTCCTCGCATCGCTCAAGATTACCGTCGTTCTGTTTGCTCTGGCGATTTGCATCGTCTTCTTCGGTACGCTCGCCCAGACGCAGCACGACATCTGGGTCGTCGTTCGCGAATATTTTCGCGCCCCGTGGGTGTGGGTCCGCCTGCAGATTTTCTTTCCCAAGTCGTTCTTCCCCACCATGGGGCCGGTCGGCGGGGGATTTCCATTTCTAGGCGGCTGGGCGATTGGCGCATTGATGGCCGTCAATCTGGTCGCCGCACATCTGGTGCGGTTCCGGGCGCAGGCCAAAGATGCCCGATTGATCGGCGGCCTGGCCGTCGTGGCCGTAGGAGCATTCGTCACGACCGCCGTGGTCATGGGGGGCTCGGGCTCGACGTTTCAGGTAACGCCGCTGCTCGACCCCTCGATGCGCATTCTCTGGCAACTCGTGCAGGGGACATTCGCCGGTCTGGTCCTGCTGGCCGGATGCTGGCTGATCTTTGGCAAGCGGGCGGGCATCGTGCTGCTCCATGGCGGCGTGGGGCTGATGATGTTCAGCGAGCTGTGGGTGGGCACGACGGCGGTCGAGGTGCAAATGCACCTGGTCGAGGGAGAGACCGTCAACTTCGTGCAGGATATCCGCACGAATGAGCTGGCGGTGATCGACGACTCCGATCCAGCGCACGATTCCGTAGTCGCCATCCCGCAGAGGCTTCTCAAGCGGGGCGAAGTCATTCAGCACGAAAAGCTGCCGTTCGACCTGCGGATCGTCGACTACCTGCAGAATTCCGAGCTGCGGTCGATTCGATCTGACGATAAGAATCCCGCCACATCGGGATTGGGCATGGAGATGATTGCCGTCGAGGCCAAGGCGGGCGTGGGAACCAGCTCAGACGGCAAGGTCGACGAGAGTGCGATTTACGTCGAAGTCCTCAAGAAGGGGACCACCGAGAGTCTGGGGACATACCTGGCGTCGCTTGTGCAATCGCGGCTGGTCGAGGCACGGCAACGCACCGGCCTCTCGGAATCCGAGTTGCGGGCCCGCCATCGCGTCGGGCCGTTTGTTCTCAAGATGAGCCAGCCGACAGAAGTCGACTGCAGCGGAAAAACTTATCGCCTGGCCTTGCGGTTCAAGCGGACCTACGAGCCGTATTCGATGAAGCTCGAAGACGTGCGGTTCGATAAATACATCGGGACGAACACCGCCAAGAACTATTCGTCGAAGCTGCACCTGTCGGATCCGTCGCGCAACGTCGACACCAACGTCACGGTCTGGATGAACAACCCCCTGCGCTATGCGGGGCAGACGTTCTATCAATCCTCGGTGGGCAACGACCCCATCACCGACGCCGAATCAACCGGCCTGCAAGTCGTCACCAACACCGGCTGGATGATCCCGTACGTGTCGTGCATGATCATCGTGGTGGGAATGCTGTTTCAATTCCGGCTCGCTTTGTGGCGCTTCCTCAAACGGCGATATGGGCTAGTCTTTCTGCTCTTTCGCGGATCTCCCATCCCCAGCGACGCGCCCGAGCCGGTCGTCGGCGAGAGCCGATTGCCAGACTTGCGTCGCCTTTCCCGCCGCGAAAGTCCAGCGCCGCAATCGGCGATTTCGGCAGACGGCATTCCAGGCTCTACTCTGGGAGAGATGCTCCTCCTGGCGGGAGTCACGTGTGGATTCTTCCTCACCATCGGATATCTCGCCATGCCGCCGCGCGAAGATGACGGCAGTTTCGACTGGTACGCCGCGGGCAAGATCCCCGTCGTGTATGAGGGGCGCGTCAAGCCGCTCGACACCCTGGCCCGCAACGCGCTTATGGTCATGTCGAACCGCGAATCGCTCCGCGTGCCCAGAGAAGGTCACGGAGGTGCGTCCGAAGAAAACCCCAAGCTGAAATCGCAGCCGGCAACGCGCTGGCTGTTCGATGTCATTTCTGGCAGCAGTCGCGCCGCCGACCACAGGGTCTTCCGTATCGACAATCCCCAGGTGCTGGGGCTACTGGAACTGAATCGCCGTGAATCACACCTTTATTCTCTGTCTGAGATTCGCGGCGACAAGGAAGAAAAGTTGCAGAGGTTCTACAAGGCGATTGAAGAGGCTCGCAAGAAACCGGTCGATCGGCTGCAGGCCGAGGGTCGAAAGCTGCTGGAGCTCGACAAGCGGATCCGATCGTTCACGGCTGTTGCGGCCGGGTTTCTGGGCCGCGAACTGCATCGTCCAAAATTCGACGTGCCGGACGAAGAGACGCGCCAACTGGCTCGAGAGCGGCGGGGCACGTTGCTGCGCGTGGTCGAAGAACAAGAACAGGACCTTATCCACGGAAATCCCCCCCTGGCCGTTCCGGTAATCAAAACTGGGGGGGGCGCCGGAGAGTATGAGTGGAAACCGTTTTTTTCCGCCTACGTCCGGGACGCGATCGAATCCAAGGTCCTCGGTGATCGGCCTCCTCAACCTCTGGTCGAGGCATGGACCGAGATTTTGAATGCCTATGCCAAAGACTCCCCCGGCGATTTCAATCGGGCGGTCAAGAAGTACCACTCCCTGATGGCCGACTCCGCGCCCGCCGATGTCAATCAGAGAAAGGTGAATTACGAAGCGTATTTCAACAGCTTCGCTCCAACCTTCTACGCCTGGCCGCTGTATCTGACGGCATTCGTCCTGTCGGTCCTGGCGTGGCTGGGCTGGTCCGGACCGCTCAATCGAGCAGCTTTCTGGCTTACCTTATTGACCCTCTTACTGCATACCTTCGCGCTCGGGTCTCGGATGTACATTTCCGGGAGGCCGCCGGTCACCAATCTGTACTCAACCGCCCCCTTCATCGGCTGGGGATGCGTCATCGGGGGGCTCATTTTCGAACGCGTGTTCCGCATTGGCATCGGCAACATTGTTTCCGAAATTGCCGGATTCGCGACTTTGCTCATCGCCTGGTACCTGTCCGACAGCGGCGACACGTTTACCGTCATGCAGGCGGTGCTCGATACGCAGTTCTGGCTGGCGACCCACGTGGTGTGCATCAACCTCGGGTACGCACCGACGTTTCTGGCAGGGCTCCTGGGATTGATCTATGTCGCGCGGGGCGTGTTCACCACATCGCTGACGCCGGCGATCGAAAAAGACCTGGGACGAATGATCTACGGCACGCTGTGCTTCGCGCTGTTCTTCAGCTTCTTCGGTACCGTGCTCGGCGGATTGTGGGCCGACGATTCGTGGGGCCGGTTCTGGGGCTGGGACCCGAAAGAAAACGGCGCCCTGATGATCGTGCTCTGGAACGCCCTCGTCCTGCACGCACGGTGGGACGGTCTGGTCAAAGACCGGGGCATGGCGGTGCTGGCCGTCTTCGGCAATATCGTCACGTCTTGGTCGTGGTTCGGCGTCAATGAGCTGGGCGTGGGGCTGCACTCGTATGGATTCACTGAAGGGATGCTCATGACACTGGGAATCTTCTGCGCCAGCCAGATCGCCGTGATCGCCGCCGGCTGCCTCCCGCGCGACTTGTGGCTCAGTAATCGCAGTTCCGCACTTCTCGTTACGGGCGAGCGGGGGATGTAAGTCCCCCGGTGCGTTCGCCGGGCGCTCGATCCGTCTCTTGCAGGTGGGTTGAGTTGCGCGCGATTGATTCAGATCACAGCGGGCGCACCCCCGGGGGACCAATTCGATTTGAATCGGTGCCCCACCCCGGGGCTCGCCGGGGTGGGACCGCAAAGTTTCCCTAGTTTGCCTGACCCGCACGCCCAGTGCGCGGCACCGCCGACAAATGCGGCGCTATCGTTATTCTCGCTACGTTCGCCGGCCGATAACGAACGGACAGGGGGGCCCGAGTCGAACTCTCATCTCGGTTTTCTGGAATCAAACCATGATTCGCAAAGCTGCACTGGCAATCGTCCCGGTTTCGCTGCTCACTCTTTCGGGATGGCTCTCGGCCGACGACGCCGAGTTCTTCTATCCGCAGTACGACTCTCTGCCCGGGGTTCGCACCGAGTATCATTCCGGCAAGCAATGGCCCCTCGCGCCGCGCCCCTGCGGCGATCCGGAACCGTGCGTTCACCGTTATCACACGGCGCACTACTG
>JACQFH010000557.1 GCA_016200145.1 Planctomycetia bacterium
CCCTTTCCACCCCACGGCGGGCAGCGCGTACTTTTCAAGAAGCGTTGCCCCGAGCCACCCCAGCAGGGCAGCATATCCCCACCACGGCAGGGCCTCGCGGGTGTCTTCGTGCCCTTCGGCGCCGTGCTTGTAATTCTTGAAAATCATCACGGCGCGGGACGGAGTCATCGTCATGGCGTTGACGGCCGAGATGATCATCGACGCGGCGATCGTCAGCGCGAACTGCCGGTAGAACTGCCCGCTGATCCCGCCGATCATGGCGCTCGGCAGAAAGACCGAGCACAGCACGAGCGTAATGGCGATGATGGCCCCGGTGATTTCGCTCATGGCCTTGATCGTCGCCGTGCGCGCGTCGAGCCCTTCGGCGAGTTTCGTTTCGACCGCCTCCAGCACGACGATGGCGTCGTCGACGACGATGCCGATCGCCAGCACCAGGCCGAACAGCGTCAGGTTGTTGAGCGTAAACCCCATCAGGTACATCACGGCAAACGTGCCGATCAGCGAGACCGGCACGTCGATCATCGGCAGGATCATGGCCTTCCAGTCCTGCAGGAACAGCAGCACCACGATCGCCACGAGGATCACCGCGTCGCGCAACGTGTGAAACACTTCGTTCACCGACTCTTCGATGAAGGGGGTCGTGTCGTAGACGATGTCGTAGCGCATGCCGGTGGGAAATTGCTCGGCCAGCACTTTCATTTGCTGGCGGATGTTATCGGCCGTTTCCAGGGCGTTCGACCCGGGCAACTGGTAGATGGCCAGCCCCACCGAAGGCTGGCCGTCCAGCGTGCAGCGGGTGTCCTGGTTCTTGGCCCCCAGCACGCTGTACGAGACATCGCGCAGGCGGACCACCTCTCCGGAGGTGCCGGTCTTGACGATAATCTGCTCGAACTGTTCGGGCTCAGTGAGGCGCCCCAGCGTGCTGAGCGTGTACTGAAAATCCTGCCCAAGGGGAACCGGCTGCTGACCGATCTGCCCGGCGGCCACCTGCACGTTCTGCTCTTTGAGCACGTTGATGACGTCGGTCGCCGTGAGACTGTTCGACGCGAGCTGTTCGGGGTCGAGCCAGACCCGCATGCTGTAATCCTGCTGCCCCAGGTAGGCGACGTCTCCCACTCCCGTGAGCCGCGCCAGCTTGTCCCGCACGTAAATCGTCGCATGGTTACTGAGGTAGAGCTGATCGAAGACCGGCTTTTTCGTCGCGGGATCGACCTCGGAAAAGAAGTTCACGACGAGCAGAATGCTGGGGGATTTCTTTTTCGTCGACACGCCGATCGCCTTGACCGAATCGGGCAGCGAAGGCAGCGCCAGGTTGACGCGGTTCTGCACGAGCACCTGGGCCATGTCGAGGTTGGTCCCCAGATCGAACGTCACTGTCAGGTTGTAGCCGCCATCGTTGGTGCACTGCGACGACATGTACAGCATCCGCTCGACGCCGTTGACCTGCTGCTCGATCGGCGCGGCGACCGTGTCGCGCACGACGCTGGCGCTGGCCCCGGGATACGAGCACGAGACCTGCACCGTGGGGGGCGTGATCTCGGGATATTGCGCAATCGGCAGAATCTTGACCGCAGCCAGCCCCGCCAGCGCGATGACCAGCGAAATCACGACCCCCAGAACGGGGCGGTCGATGAAGAATTTTGTCATCTGCTATGTGCCTTTCGACATACCAACCCGCAGCGCCAGCGAGGGAGTGCGTCGGCGCCTTCACATGATCCGGGTTACTGTGACGGTGTTTCGGTTGGCTTCTTCTCGGCGCCGCTCTCGCCTGCGGCATCGCCGCTGGCCGGGCGCTTGTCGCGGGCCGCCCCGCCGGGACGGCTGTGCATGTCGCCGGGCTTGGGCTCGACGACCGACCCGGGCCGCACGCGCTGCAGGCCGTCGATGATCACGCGTTCGCCGGCCTTGAGTCCTTCGTCGATCGCGCGCAGGCCGTCGTGCTGCGCGCCGAGCTGCACGGGGCGGTACACGACTTCGTTCTCCTCGTTGACGACATACAGGAATTTCTGCCCCTGATCGGTGCCGATGGCCCGTTCGGCGACGAGCAGGGCCGGCTGGGGCTCTCCGATCGGCACGCGGATCCGCGCGAAAAGGCCTGCATCGAGGACCCGCTCCCCCCGTTCGGGGCGGGGGTTCTTGAAGGTGCCCCTCACCCGGATCGTGCCGGTGCGGGGAT
This sequence comes from Planctomycetia bacterium, assembly GCA_016200145.1. Taxonomy (GTDB): domain Bacteria; phylum Planctomycetota; class Planctomycetia; order Planctomycetales; family Planctomycetaceae; genus JACQFH01. Next base: position 2,177 of record JACQFH010000557.1, read on the forward strand.
CGACGCGATTTTCGACGAAGTCGATCGTGCCCGCGTGCGGATAATCTTTGTCGGTCGTGAGCCCCATCAGCACCGGGATTTCCTGATCGCGCTTGCTGGCGAGGCTCCCCTTGCGAACGCGTTCCCGCAGCGTGAGCATCGTCCGTTCGTCGACGTCGAAGTACACATGCATCGGCTCCACCGAGACGATCGTCGTCAGGACCGTTTTGTCGGCGTTGACCAGGTTGCCCTCGGTGATCTGACTGCGGCTGATCTTGCCCGCGATCGGCGCGGCGATCCTGGAGAAGTCGACATTGAGTTGCGCACGCTCCTGTTTGGCCTCAGCCGACTGGACGGAGGCGTCGGCCTCCTTCTTCGAGGCGTCGGCCCCGTCGTATTCTTCGGCGCTGGTGGCGCCCTTGGCCTTCAGGGCTTCCATGCGCTTGAAGTCGGTCGTGGTTTTTTCCTGGTGGGCCAGGGCGCCGGCGTGCTCGGCCTTGGCCGAGGCCAGATCGGCCTGGTACTCGCGGTCGTCGATCTCGTACAGCGGGGCGTCTTTTTCGACCTCGGCCCCTTCTTCAAACATCACCTTGTTGAGGAACCCGGTCACGCGGGCCCGGATCTCCACCGATTCCGCCGCGTCGGTGCGCCCGGTGTAGTCTTTCTTGTCGACGACCGGCATTTCGACGGGCTGGCTGACGATCACAATCGCGGGCGGAAGTTTCTGCGGATGCGCGCCGGGGGCTTCGCCACATCCGGGAAGCACGAGCAAAGCGAGAATGAAAACGCAAAACGCGCCGCGCGGGGTGAGAGTTGCCATGTCGCTGCCGCCTGTAGAATTGAGATGGAACGGCGACTGGTCCACCGGGTGGAACCACGCGAGGGCCCCTGCTGGTTCGCGAACTCCCGACAGGTCGCACCGCCTACGAACCAGTAGTACGGTTTCCCGTGGCGTTCGGCAATGGTGCCCGATTAGAATCCGTGGAATGTCAAACCGACGCAGGACTCTGATGAGCATCGTAGCGAGTTTGCACTCGCGGTTCCTCGGTCGCCAGTCCGACGAATGGCGTCAGGTCCAGTCCCGGCCGGTCCACCGGCAGCGGCTTCACCTCTCGCGGACGCTGTTGGTATTCTTCGCCGTGGCCTTCTGTGCCGGCGGACGTGCGGTTGAGGGAGCCGAAACCGAATCGGTCCGCGTGATGAGTTTTAATTTGCTCACGGGAGGCGATGGAGGCGGTCAGCCGC
>JACQFH010000023.1 GCA_016200145.1 Planctomycetia bacterium
ATTCTGTTGACGGCGGGCCGTGTGCAGTCCGCAGCCTGAGGCAGCGGAACCGGCCGCATGCGGAAACCTGTACTGCGAGGCTGGAGCTGATCTCCCCCGAGTGATCGCAATTCTGATCTGACTGCACTGATGTTCATGGTGCACACTCGCTGTTTCCGGCTGATGGTGGCTGTCTGCGGGGGGCTCTGACTGGCCCCTGAACAGGAATCCGGGAAGAGGGGCCGTAGCGGACACATATTCCGGTCGGGGGGCGAATTATTTCCGGAATCGTGCCGCGCGGGGCACCGCACACCATGTCGGCCCACATGGCGGGTGCGCCCGCGTCGGCACGGGAATACTCGTTTCAACGTCGGCGGATACTAACGAGCGCTCAGAATCGACGATTCAATCACCTGACAGCGGACCGGAATCCGCACCTTTTTCGCAGTCGGATGAGTCGTTTCGAGCTCGATGACCCCATTGATGACTCCCGCAGCCTTCTGGGCGGGAAGCGTGACTTCCACGATGACAAACTGCTGACCGTGACTGATTCCCCCCTGCCTGTGCAATTCGACTTTGAGCGATTCCGGCTCGACGCGTGCCACCTTGACGGTCACGGGGACTTTGGTGTGGATCTTGGCGTACGCCCCCTGGGTCGCCGGCTGCCCCTGCTGCACCAGACCGAAGTCGATCGCCTCCGAGGGCATCAGTTGCACGTCCCCCGTCACGCGCCCCGTGACGGGAACCGTCAACACGGGCTGATCGTCGAGGCTGGTGATGATGGTCAATTCCCCCTGCAGAAGCCCAATCGGCTGGCCGGCGGCGACCTCGACCACGACATTGAAGCCGGCCTTGTCTCCCGAGGCCTTGAGCGATTCGGGACTGACGGCTTCGACCCGCGCCTTGATCGAGGGATTTGAGCTGACAACCTGTTTGATCTGCAAATCGGGCTCGATTCTGCTGGTCACGCGGATCGAAGCCACTGTGTTCTTTTCGGCCGGAAGGTCGCCAAGATCGAGGAACTGGGTCGAAAGCTCAATCCTCGGGACGACGTCCCCTGCGACCTGAAGTTCGACAAGCGGGTGTTCCGGGTCGGATGTCGTCAGCTTCACCGCATGCTCGACCGGGCCGGCGGCATGGCGCGAATCGACCGCCACCTCGACCTTCGCCGTCCGGCCGGCGGCGAGCACAAAGCTGTCGGCACCGGCGACTGGTGAATTCTGGTCTTTTCTCGCGGAAAACGCGACATCGGGAACCGGAGCCAGTGGGGCCGCTGCCGAGACGGCCGGCGTATTAAGCAGTTCTTTGCCGTTGATCCGAACGCTGGTGCAGCCGCACGATTTTTCGGCCAATTGCACGGTCACGTTGCCGCGGCCCGAATTGCGAATCGAAAAGGTGGTCTTTGCCAAATCTCCCTGGACGACCGACCCGAAAGATTGCCGGGCTTCGGTCAGCAATTCTAGGCGGCCCGTTCCCTGTTGTTTCTTATGCGGTTGCAGGTCCTGGGCGAAGGCGGCATTCGAATACAGGACCGGTATCGTCACGGCGACCATGGCGGCCACGAGGCAGGCTGTGCGGGCCGGTGCGTTGCCGAACAAACGAAGGCGATTCTGGGACATGAGCCGTTTCTCCTGGATCGGCGGGGATCGTGTTTCTATGAGTTGAATGCGGCGGAACGCCGCATTGCGGACACGGATTCCGGCCGGATTGTGCCGAATTGCCGAATTCGGCTAATTTGAGCTGTCGATGCAGCGCCAGCCGGTAGAATTCCCGTTGGACGGTTTGACGACTCCCCCCACGACGGTCAGCCCCTTCGGATCGTTCGACATCCAGTAATAGGTGGTGCTCGTAAACGTGGCGGCCTTCCCCAAGTTGCGATAGTCCTGGACCCGATCGCTGGCCGTGTCGCGGCAGGGGTATTTCTCTTCCGCAACCCAGTTCCCGTCTTCCAGATAGAACACGGAAAAGTACGTGCGCGTGATCCTGTGCACTTCGGGATTCTGGGAAACAGCCTCGCGGCGAACGCGGTCTTTCGTCTGGCATCGCGGGTTCTCGGGGGGGGGCCGAACGACGCGGTATCCGTCATTCGAGATGATGCCGACCGAATAGGTTTCGCGGTCATTCGAAAGTTCGGCCGCCTTGCGTCTCATTGAGGTCAGGTCGTGCTGGTCTGCACCAGACGCGGCCACCTGCGCCAGCTTCCAGCCGGGGCTGGAACATCGCGACGAAAAGAGGCCGAATTTGTCGGCCCGGGCTGCCGCCGGGTTCGCGACGACGGCGAGCAGGGCGACGACCACCGCGAATGCTGTTCGAACCAGAAATGCGGAACCGGGCCGCAGGCCCCGCCTGGAAATTGCCGGCGAAGCGAGACTGCCCGTTTCGGTTCGTTCAGCCCAATTCATGGCTGGCCTTCCTTCGAGACAGGACCGCCCGAAGCCTGCCTGTTACCGGGGCTGACGGTCGGAAACTCCTCCTGCGGAACGGCGCAGTCCGTGTCTTCGATTGCGGTCCGGGGCCGCAAATCGAAACTTTCGGGCTCGAATTGCCGCCCCGGGCCCAGGTGCCCCGGATTCCGGGACGCCCAACCTTCCGGCATGGTGAAAATCGCGAATGCGATCTGGGCTGCAGCGATCGTCAGATGATTGAGCATGATTTCGCCTCCTGCCGGTCATCTATGAATGAGAAACCCGGTTCGATTTCGGACAGCGGCGAGCCCCGATTTTCAGGAATGTTGCCTCCTGACCGGAACTTGTCGATAATCAGGCACACGAACTCCAGGAACGCGCATGGCCGAAACGACTCTGTTCAAGAACCTGTTGTCCCGCCTGCAGGCCGGGGACCATGACGCGGGTGCGGCCGTGTACCAGCAGTTCGCGGCGCGGCTGATGGCGCTGGCGCGCCGGAAGCTCGATCCCCGCGTCCGCGAGAAGCTCGACCCGGAAGACGTGGTGCAGTCGGTGTTCATGAGCTTTTTTCACCGGCATGCCGACGGCGAGTACGAGATTCCGAACGTCGAAAGCCTGTGGGGCCTGCTGTCGCTGATCACGATCCGCAAGTGCGGGCACAAGATCGAGCACTTTTACGCCGCCTGCCGCGACGTGGCCCGCGAATCAAAACCCCGGGCGCTCGACGGCGACGCCACCCGGTTCTGGGAAGCCGTGGCCCAGGGGCCCACTCCCTCTCAGGCGCTGCTGTTGACCGAGACGCTGGAAGAGGTAATGCGGCCGCTGGACGCGCGGCAGCGGCAAATCCTGACCCTGTCGCTGCAAGGCTACGAGCACTCCGAAATTGCCACGCAACTGCAGTGCAGCGAGCGGACCGTGCGGCGCATCCTCGAACGGGTGCGGACCCAGCTTGAACAGATGCGCGGGGAAGAGTAACGGCCCACCCCGGCTCACCGGGACTTCACCGCTTCGCACAGGTGCGAGTGCACCCAGACGGGATCGAACCGAAACCGCCTGCGGCTTCCGCCCGACAGATCGAGCAGTGAAAATCCCGATCGTTCGAGCACCCTGTGGATGTAGGCGGTCAGCTTTTTCCCCTGAAATTCGACGGTAACGGTTTCCGATGGTTCGACGAAAAAGTACCCCTCGGCGTCGACGGCGTCGGCCTCTTTGAGGGCCACGGCTTCCAGCAGCATCCGGTACAGGGCCGTGAGCGCAATGCTGTTCGGCGACTGTTTTTCGCCGCTGGGACGATTGTGCGTAATGGTTCCGCGGATCAGCCGCAATCCGAATAACCGCTCACGGAGCGCCGCCTCGTCGTATTTTCGTTCCGGGGCGTCGGGGGCGGCAAACATTCCCATCAATTGATTCAGGGAGTCGAGATTGTTGAGGCAAGCGACGACGGTTCGATGCTCGCGCGCCCACTGCCTGATAACGCCCCGCCGCCCGGCGTCGATCGTCGGATGCTGGCCCGCGTCGCCGGAATACGTCACGTCGGCGAACTCGCCTTCGCGGCGATAACCGGCCTTGTCCCAGCGTTCGTATTCGTCGATCGACATTTCGCGTCCGCCGGTGGTCCGCAGACGAAGCTGGAACCCGTCGTATTCGCGCGCCGCGACAAGCAGGTCGCCCGTCGTTGTCAGCCGCGACGGCCGCAGCGCCACGAGCTCGATCTGCCCGGCCGGCGGTTTCCTGTCGCTTTTGTGCGACTCCATTCGCAGGAACTCCCAGAACGATTCGGGACGGCCGACCAGCACCACATGGATCGGCCGGGTATCGCCGCGCATGACGAAGCCCTGCACCTGCTCGAGAATTCTGACTGCATCGTCCGTGTGAATTTCGTCCAGCGAATCCAGGAACACCAGTGTCCTGCCAGAATCGGCCAGTTTCGCCAGGAGCGAGTCGATCTTGATCGGTTGACCCTGGCTGAGCGCCAAGAGCTCGCTCAAGACCACCGTCCCTCCGTCTGAGGCTTCAGCCACGAGGTCGGGGCGCAAAATCGTCGTTTCGCGCCAGTCGTTCTCGTACAGCTCGCGCAAGTCGACGACGGCCGTCGCCTCTGGCAGCGTTTCGGCCAGACGGTTCACCAGATACGTCTTACCCGAGCCGCTCGGACCTGTCACCATAGTCAGCAGCGACTGGCTGCCGTTCGATCCCGATTCGGGCTGCCTTGCCGCAGCCGCAACATTCGTCTGCAGGCGCTGCATCAGTGCGACGTTCTCTTCGAAATAATACTCTTTCAACACGTCGTGCGTTCGAGGGCCCTCCACGAGTGGAACGGGCAGCAGCCGGCTTTCAACATCACGGAGCTTTTCGTATGGCACATGCCTGGGTTGCGAGAAAAACCAGACGGCCAGCACGGCGGCCGCGGCCAGGGCCATTCCCCCGATCAGGCGCGCCGGCCGCAAGACGCGTTTCGGCGCAAATTCTTCGGGGACTGCATTGAATTCGACGGCTGTCGCGGTCCGACCGCGGCCGACGGCCGGCGGCGGCTGCGCGGCATGAGGCTCTTCCGGCCGCTGAGGGGCAGTCGCTTCCGACGGCATGTCGGGCTCTGAGATCGCCTCCAGTCCGACCGTTTGCGCCAGCGAGGACGTCCCCTGCCAAGATGTGTAGCCCGGCAGTGCGGACGCTCCGGGAAATGCGGCCAGAAGTTCGGTCATGGTCTGAAACCTGCGGTCCGGCTGCTTGTCGACCATTCGCTGGAAGATCGCATCGAGCCAGTCTGGCACGTCGGGACGCGCGTCGGTCAGTCGCGGAATCTCGGATTCGAGATGGGCCACGAGCTTCTTCATCCGCGTGTCGGCTTCGAAAACGGGGTGGCCGACGAGCAGGTAGTACAGTGTGCAGCCCAGACTGTAGACGTCGGCCCGCCGATCGGCCTGCTTGGCGTCAAGGGCCTGTTCGGGAGATACGAAATCCACAGTGCCCAGAATATTGGATGGGTTGGTGAGATCGCCCTGAGCGGCGCTGCTGGCTTCGGTCAGCGATTCTTCGATGCGGGCCAGCCCCATGTCGAGAATCTTGACGGCCCCGCTGTCTTCCAGCAGCAGGTTAGCGGGCTTGATATCGCGGTGAATGACCCCCTGCCCGTGCGCGTACTCCAGCCCGCGGGCGGCCTGAACGATACACTCGACGGCCATCTCGACCGAAAACGGCCCATGCCGCCGGACCAGCGTCGCCAGGTCGTTGCCGACGACGTACTGCATCACCAGCACGTGCATGTCGTCGAACTGATCGGCGTCGTACGCCGTAACGATGTTCGGATGATTGAGCCGTGCCGCCGCGTGCACCTCTCTCAAGAAACGATGGACGGCCTCGGGAGATCGCAGGGCCCTCGGCGAGATCGTCTTGAGCGCGACCAGGCGGTTCATTCTGCGGTGCTGGGCTTTGAAGACCGCCCCCATGCCCCCCTGGCCGATCCGTTCGAGAATGATGTAATTCCCCAGCACCCTGCCGGGCTGGATCGACGACCAGTAGGCCTCCTCTTCCGCACTCGGCGCAACGGGCGCCTCGGTGAATTCGGTGCGCTCTTCCGTGTGGGTGGCAAGGCCGGCGGGATTCAGTTCACCTGGTTCGGTCTGATCTGCTTCGCTGAAAGGGCCGTTGCCACCGGTCGCCGGCCTGGCGGAGATTCCGGACGGTTTGTTCTCATCGTCTTCGGGGGGCTCCCGGAGGCTTTGCTGCGCCAGGGCCGCGAGATCATCAGCACCGACGTCGTGCCCCAGGATGCGTTTGAGCAGGCCGGCCAGCGCCGCCGCCAGCGACGGCCCCTGCTCGGTCCTGCCGTCTGCGGGATTCACGTATTCGGGCTGCTGGCCGTCGCGGCTGCGGCCCAGGAACAGTACCGCTTCGGAGTCCCCTCCCTCCCGAAAGACGACCAGGGGATCCAGGGGCAGCGGCGCGGGCCGCCCTGGCCAGAGCACCGCCACGCAAGGGGGATGGATCTGCGTCGCGCCGTCGCGCAATTGCAGCGGCGCCACGCGCTCGGAGCGCTTTCCCACCAGCGTTCGCAACGAGACCAGATCGCGGCCTGCGGCGCCCGCCTGCAGCGCGTCAATACAAACGAGCCGCGTACCGGGTGGACCCAGCAGAGAGTTTCCTTCCGTGCGAATCAATTCGACCGCCGCCGGGAGTAACAGCGGCGCCATCTCATTCGTATAGAAGAAGTTCAGTCGCCCGCCGGACGGCCCAAAGACTTCGTTGCCATAGCGGGCAACCGCTGCGAACAGCTCCAGAAGCGAACAACTCGCCGGTGCGATGGCTGAGTCCCGCGCCCCTTTGCGAATCCTTCGGTAGAGCGCCAGGATGGCGGGTCGGTCCGGGCGCTGCGCCTGGAGCCGTCCGTGCACGTGTGCCAGCGGATGGGCCGAAGTTTCGCGGCGTTCCGCAAAGCGCCGTGCCAGGTCGTTCAGCATTCTCACCCATTGGCCGAGCGCGGGAAGCGCGAGGTTCTGCAGCAACCGGTCGATCTTCGGCGACCGCGCCGATCCGCCTTCGACTTCCTCGAGATACATCGCGATGGCGGTCGCCGCCGCCAGCTTGATCTGCGCCTCGAACAGGTAGAACGCGCTGTCGTGCCGGCCGCGCGCGTCGCGGGCGGTGGAAGCCTGGCCGTAGAGCTGCGCAATCGGCAACGGAAGTTGGAGCGCGAAATCGCGATCGAGTTCCAGGCCCATGAACTTTCGTCCCGGCTCCGCCACGGTCTGAATCGGAAGAGCCACCCTGCAATCGGCGCGTTCGCTGCAATGATCACGCCGTTTCAACCGGAATTGATTGTGTTCCCGATACTATTTCGCCGTGCCGTCGACATGCAACCCTCTGCCACTGTTCTGACGTGCTCAGAACGCGATTGCCTCAGGGTCCGGCAACTGTCAAAATCGAATGATCGGCGAATGTTGCCCTTTTCCGGTGCCCACCCATATGTTGCGTCGCATCGCGGGGTTCACCCTGCGGAAAATTCTGCCCGCGCGAATGAGACACGAAGTCGAGTTGCGCTGGCGGATGTTCGAGTTTCGCGGTCACCAGGCGTTTTGCCCCGTCTGCCGGTCGCATCTGCGCGGGTTTCTGCCGGCGAGCTGGTCGGCAACGGCGACCTGCCCGGTCTGCCGGACGTGGGACTGCCACCGGCTGGTCTGGTTGTTTCTCGAACGGTGTCTGAAGATCGAGCAGTCGCCCACGTCGATGCTGCACATCGCGCCCGAGCCGTTTCTGCGCCGACGCCTGTCGGCGACCGCGAGCGTCAGCTACGTGTCAGGCGATCTTCGCGCCGGGGCCGCCGACATCCGTTGCGACATCCACCAATTGCCGTTCCGGGACGGCCAATTTGACCTGATTTATGTATCGCACGTCATGAATGTGGTTCGCGATCCTCAGCAGGCTCTGCGGGAATTGTTCCGAGTTCTGAAACCGGGCGGCATTGCCATTCCGCAGGTCCCCGTGATGACCGACGGCAGTCCGACCATCGAAGCGCCGGATTCCGACGATGCGCGGATGCAGTTATTTCAGGATAAGTACATCCGGCGCCTGTTCGGCGAGCGCGAATATCTTCGCGATCTCGAACAGGCCGGGTTTGCGGCAACTTATGACGACCGCCTGGCCGAGCTGCCGAAAACGGAATTCGCCCGCTACGGACTTTCGGGAACACGGCTGCTGGTCTGCTCGAAATCGTAGCTCGTTCTTCCGACTCACCGCGACAGGATGATCAAGACGGCCCCGACGACCATCACGGCTGAGCCAACGAGGCGTCGGGCGATGTACGGTTCGCGGAAGACGCGCCAGCCGAGAAAGACAGTCAGCAGCGTGGAGGTCTGAAAGAGGGCCAGGGCCGCGGCGACGTGGAACCCGGTCAGGATCATGAGGGTGCAGAATTGCATCAGGCCCGTCGTCGTTGCCAGCGCGACGCAGGAAAGCCGGTTCGCCTGCAGGATTCGCAATTGCGACTTGACAGCGTTTTTCGAAAACACGAGGGCGGCGACCAACGAGACGATGAAGCCGGCACACGACCAGACGGTGAATGCCGTCAACGGCGACGAGGCGGCCAGGGCCCGCTTGAGAAAGACAGCTTCGACGGCCGACAGAACCAGCCCGCCGATCCGATACTGAACGCCCCGATCGCGGAAAAACCGGACGAACACGTTCTGGCTCGCGCTTTTGTCGCGATCGACGATCAGGTAGCTGCCGGCGACGATCAGGGTCAGCCCCGCCAGACTGCCGCAGGAGGGGATTTCATTGAGCAAAATGAATCCCGGCACGAGGCTGACGACCGACTTGTAGGCATTCACAGGTCCCAGAAACGACAGGTCTGAAATTGCGAGCGCCTGCACGATCAGGGCGTTGCCGGCGACGGCGAGAACAGTACTCACCGCCATGTTTGTCCAGAACGCGGAGCTCAGCGGAGGCGGGGACATCGCCAGGAGCGGCAGACAGAGGATCGCCAGCAGTCCGTGCGTGATCCCGATGACGAATAGCGGCGAAGCCTGCCGGTTCGTCAGGACCTTTTGAAAGACGTTCGACAGCGGATTGGCGACGATCCGCAAGGCGACGCAGAGCCAGAACAGGGGCTGCATTCAAGGGACAGCCTACTGTAACTGCTTCTTCAGAAACGTGTATGCCAGGGCCGACATGAAGGCGGCCTGTTTGTTGTCGGCGGCGCCGCCGTGGCCCCCTTCGATGTTCTCGTAGTACAAGACGTTGTGCCCGTGATCCTTCATGCGGGCCACCATCTTCCGTGCGTGGCCGGGGTGCACGCGGTCGTCGCGGGTCGACGTCGTGAACAGGGTTCGCGGATACTTCGCTTCGCGCTTCACGTTGTGGTACGGCGAAAACGTGCGAATGAACTCCCACTCGCGCGGCGTGTCGGGGTTGCCGTACTCGGCGACCCAGCTCGCCCCCGCCAGCAGCTTGTGATACCGCTGCATGTCGAGCAGGGGCACCTGACAGACAATCGCGCCGAACAGGTCGGGCCGCCGCGTCAGCATGTTGCCCATCAAGAGGCCACCGTTGCTGCCCCCCATCGTGCCCAGATGCTTCGGCGACGTCAGTTTGCAGCGCACCAGGTCTTCGCCCACGGCGATGAAGTCGTCGTAGGCCTTGTGCCGGTTCTCTTTGAGGGCCGCCTGATGCCATCGGGGACCGAACTCTCCGCCGCCGCGGATGTTGGCCACGACGTACACGCCCCCCGACTCGAGCCAGGCCGCGCCGGTGGTCGCCTGGTATCCGGGCACCATCGGGATTTCGAAGCCGCCGTATCCGTACAACAACGTCGGGTTCTTGTCGTTCATTTCGAGTTTGCTGCGCGACACCTGAAAATAGGGGATCTTCGTGCCGTCTTTCGACGTGGCTTCGTGCTGGCTGACTGTGAGTCCTTCGGCATTGAAGAACGCGGGGCTTTCCTTGAGTTTCTCGGGCGGCCCTTTCCCCAGCGTGCCGTAGAGCAGGCTCGTCGGTGTGAGATACCCGGCCACCGTCATGAAGTAGTCGTCGGAATCATCGGGATCGACCGGGCTGGCGCTGACGGTGCTGAATTCGGGCGCTCCTTTTACTTCTTCTCGGCGCCACTCTTTGCCGTCGCGGGTGAGCACGTACAACCGGTTGCGGACGTTGTCGAGCTCGTTCACCAGCAGGTGATGCCGCGTCGCCGAAAATCCGGCGAGCGATTTGCGGTCAGTGGGCTCGAACAGCATGTCGAAGCGGCGTTCACCTTTGACAAAGGCATCGAGATCGGTCGCCAGCAGGGCGCCGGCGGGATACGTCTTGCCGCCGACCTTCCACTCGGTTCGCAGCTCGAAGAACAACAGGTCGCGATACGAAGACGCCTCGGCGTCGTCGGGCTTGTCGATCTTGATCAGCTTGCCGTCGCGGCGGAGGAACAGCTCGTTTGTCCAGAACGTCACCGCCCGCGAGACCCAGTCGCGCTCGAAGCCGGGAGTCTTCGAGCGATGCGCCTGCACGGCGACGTCTTCCGGCTGCCCTTCGAATACCTGCTGTGCGTCGGCGACCGGGGTGCCTCTGCGCCACTCGCGCACGATGCGGGGGTAGCCCGATTGAGTGAGCGATCCGGGGCCGAAATCCGAGGCCACAAACAGGCTGTCGATGTCGCGCCAGCCGATGCGGGTCTTGGCTTCCTTCAGGTAGAAGCCGTCTTTGACGAACGACTTGGTCGAAACGTCGAATTCGCGGGTGACGGTGGCGTCGGCGCCGCCGCGTGACAGCGACAACAGGCACCGGTCATACGACGGCTTGAGGAAGCTATTTCCCTTCCAGACCCAGTTTTCGTTTTCTTCCTTGGCCAACTCGTCGAGATCAAGCACGGTTTCCCACGCCGGCTTGGCTTTGCGATACTCAGCCAGCGTCGTCCGCCGCCACAGGCCGCGCTTGTTTTTTGCGTCGCGCCAAAAGTTGTAGTAGTAGTCGCCGGCCTTGCTGACGAATGGAATGCGGGCGTCGGAATCGAGGATCTTGAGGAGCCGGTCGTTGAGCTCCTGGAACTCAGGCGTGCCCGTCAGCTCGGCCTGACTCTCGGCATTCCGCTCTTTCACCCAGCTCAGCGGCTTTTCGCCCGTGACCTCTTCCAGCCAGACGAACGGGTCGCCCGCCTCGTCGCCGGAGACTACCAATGTTGGAACCATCAATGCTCCCAGGGCGCAGAACCGAAGCCAGAATTTGAACATGAGTGCTCTCCGTGGTGCATCAGGACGGTCACGTGGTGGACGGTGGTGAAGACTTTGGGGTTATTCTACGGATTTGAAAGGCGGGGGATAGTCTCCCACATCAACACGTCGTTTAACCGCGATCCCATCGGGATGCGCGTATCGCAGGTTGAAGGTTTGCCCGACGAGACCAGATACTGCCAACGAATTTCAGGCGACGCCGAAACACAATTAAAGCGGATCCGACTTTCGATACGCGCTTCCCTCCGGGTCGCGGTTAAACGATCTGCGGCCGTATCCCTTTGCGACCGGTTGACGGCGGTCCGCCATTCGGAGATTGTGGGGCCTGACCTGCGGTGCGACAGTTGCCAGGAATCTCCGATCACGTGAGCGAGCTTTCGACGCATTTCGAATTCGGCCGGAACTGGTCGAGCTATGCCGGCCTGATCGACGAAGAGCGGGTCGCCGAGGCGGTGCGCGGTCTCGAACGGTTGGCCGGCGCAGGAGGCCTTTCCGGAAAGACGTTTCTCGACATCGGCTGCGGCTCGGGGCTGCATTCGCTGGCGGCGCTCAGGCTGGGGGCGTTACGGGTGCTGGCTGTCGATCTCGACCCTCAGTCGGTCGCCACAACACGGCAAGTGCTCGGCGCTCACGCCTCGGAAAATCAATGGGAAGTCCGCGAAAAATCGGTCTTCGCCCTCGATGCCAATGATCTGGGCCATTTCGACGTCGTCTACGCCTGGGGCTCCCTGCATCACACCGGCGCGATGTACGAAGCCTGGCGGAAGGCGGCCGGCATGGTGGCCCCCGGCGGAATGCTGATCGTCGCGCTGTACCGCAAGACGTGGCTTTGCCCGTTGTGGAAAATCGAGAAGTTCTTCTACAGCCGGGCGCCGGCCTGGGTGCAGCGCGCCTCGCGGGCCTGTTACATCACGACGATGCGGCTGGCGTTTTTGCTGATCGGCCGCGATTTCAAAAAGTACCGCGCCGATTATGGCCGGTCGTTCCGCGGAATGGACTACGATCACGACGTCCACGACTGGATGGGGGGCTATCCGTACGAATCAGTCTCCCCGCGCCAGGCTGAGAAGTTCCGCGCCGAGCTCGGTTTTCTCCCCGTTCGCTCATTCGTCCTCAACCGCACCCCCGTCGGCATCTTCGGCAGCGGCAACGACGAATATGTGTGGAAACGGCAAAATCCTGTGGGTATGCAGTAGAATGTACTACCAAGCTCATCTGTCTGGAAAGGGCTTAGCATGCATCGGTCCGTCGAATGTGTTCTGGTTGCACTCGTGCTTACTGAGTTGTTCCACCAGACAGGTTTTGCCCAGGATGCCCAGAGGAAGCCGCCCAGCCCGGTTGGAGCATCCACATTGATGCGGCCTGTTGTGTCGCTGGAAAGTGAGTCGGTACGGCAGGAACTAAGACTGACGACCGAACAACGGGACCAGATCAGTTCCATTCTTAATCGAGTGAAAGTCGCGAGGGAGTCGCTTGGACTCGACGGAAATCTTGCAAGTCTGACGCCCGAAATCCGGAAGGCCCGACGCGCAGAATTTGGCAAGATTGCGGACCAGGCGAATATCGAAGTCTCAGCGGCGCTGACGGAATCCCAGAGAGAGCGGCTCAGGCAACTCGCGATTTGGATTCTGCGGGGGGATGCCTTGTTCACGCAAGACGTTGTCAACGAACTGAAGCTGACCGATGGGCAGAAAACAGCTCTCGCAGATGAATTCGAAAGCCTTCGGAAGAAAATGCTTGATATCCAATTTCCTGCGAAAGGCACTGACGAAGAACGGCGACGTAAGGTTCACGAACAGTCCACCACTATGAAAAAGGAATTCGACGAACGGTGCGTAAAGATCCTCACCGATCAACAACGGGCCCAGTTCGACAAAATGCGGGGCGACAGGTTCGAAGTTGAGATGTCGGAATTCCCCACAATTTACGGTCGCGGCGGAGCTCGGACGAGATGACGCCATTGCGACGGTGTTTGAGATCCAAGCGGCAGCCAGACCCTGCCGCGAACCGCGAAAGAAAAGGAACACTAATCGCCGCTGATCTTCACTAATCGGATTAGCGGAGATTAGTGGCGATTAGTGTTCCTTTTTCTTCCCTCGACACGCGGCTCGATTACGCACTGGTGGTAAGGGGCGCACACGCTATGTAGGTTTGCCTCAGCTTGTGACCGGTGAGCCACCCCGAGTATAGTGATACGAAGTACCGATCCGTCCGAGGATGATAGATGCTCGATATCGGTCAGTTTTCTGCCGGGACTTGCAGCGGCGTCTCGCGGCGCGCGTTCCTGAAGGCCGGCGCGTCGTTTGCCGCGGCGCTGGGTGTTTCTGCGCCGGCCGGCCGGGCGATCGCTGCGGCGCCGGTACGGGCCAAGTCAGTCATTTTCGTCTGGCTGTGGGGGGCGCCCAGCCATCTCGACACATTTGACCCCAAGCCCGACTCGCCCTCCGAATACCGCGGACCGTTCGCCCCAATCGCCACGCGCACGCCCGGGCTCAACTTCAGCGAGCTGTTGCCGCAACTGGCAAATCGAAGTCATCTGTTCAACGTCGTCCGCTCGCACATTACGTTTGCCCCTGGCCACCCGGACGCCGGGACGTACGGCCTGACGGGTTTTGCCGATCGCCCCGAGCCGGTGAAGCCGAATTTCGGGTCGATCATCGCTAAACACCGCGGGCACCGGGGAAGCCTGCCGCCGTTTGTTTCGCTGGGGCGCGGCATTCCGCGCGACGTGGTGCGGATCGTCGACGGGTACGGCGGCGGGAAGCTCGGCAAGGCGTACGATCCGTTTCAGATCAGTTGCGACGAGTATGGCCAGGCCGAAATCCCCTCACTCAAGCTGCTGGGGGACCTCAATCCGGCGCGTCTGAACGACCGCAACGCCTTGCTGGGGACACTCGATCAGGCGCGGCGCTCGCTCGACCAGGCGCAGCTCGGCGAGTGGGACCGCACCTATGGCCGCGCTTATCAACTGCTCACGCGCCCCGAGGCACGCGACGCGTTCGACCTGACGCGTGAACCGCAGGCGCTGCGAGACCGGTACGGCGAAACGGCGTTCGGGCAAAGCTGCCTGATGGCGCGGCGGCTCGTCGAAGCCGGTGTGCCGTACATTCAGGTCAACTGGAGCGAATACGTCGAGTGCATGACTCCCAATTGCGATTTCGGATGGGACACGCACATTTACAATTTCGAGCTTTTGCAGGATCGGCACTGCCCGATTTTCGATCGGGCGCTCTCGTCGCTGCTCGATGACCTGCACGCGCGCGGACTGCTCGACAGCACGCTTGTCGTCGCCATGGGAGAATTCGGACGCAGCCCCAAGATCACGAATCGTGCCGCGCGAGACCACTGGCATCCGTGCTATTCGTCGTTGTGGGCCGGTGCCGGACTGCCGGGGGGCCGGACGATCGGCCAGAGCGACAAACTGGGCGAGCACCCGGTGACGACGCCCGTGACGCCGCTGATGGTGGGCACAACCATGGCTGAGCTGTCCGGCATGGATACGCAGGCGCGGGCCGAGCTGAATGTGCTCGACGGCGGATCGGTGATCCATGAGCTGGTGTCATAATCCGATGCCGGCGCCTCAGAGTCGCAGGCACACTCCGAGTGCCGTCGTTTGCGAGTCCAGCGAGGCTCGAAGGCCTGTCGCTGCCCAAATCGTGAAACGGGGAAGCGTGCACGTAAGGCCGGCAAGACATTCCACGACACCCCCCCTGGCCCCCCCTTACGAAGGGGGGGAGACGCGGGTGCGCAGTCGAATGGTTATTTTCGCGGCGATCGTCACAGCTTTGGGGGGAGCCGTGCGGGCCGACGAACGGCTGACGACCGATGGTCGGATCAAGAACTCGCCTGTGTTCGCCGATCGCTCGGGGGCCGAGCTGATCTATGTTCTCCAGGAGCGGCCGGTGCAATTCCGTCTGATGCGGATGAAGCTGGCCGATCGCAGCGTCGCGCCCATCCATCCCCAGCAGACCAAAACCGAATTCGAGCCGGCCCTCTCGCACGACGGCAATGTCCTGGCGTTCGTGCAGAGCCGGGGCAACCTGAGCCTGGCGCTGGTGATTCGCGACGCACGGGCCGGCAAAGATGCCGAGGTCCCGCCAGGCGCCGGATTTTCTGGCCCGCGAAGCCCGGTCTTTTCGCCCGACGGAACGCGCGTGCTCTACAGTTATCCCGAACAGGGCCGGCAGCGAATCTATTCGGTAAACCTCGAAGGCCGCGACCTGAAGACAATCATCGACAGCGACGGGGTGAACAACTGGCCCGATTTTTCCCCCGACGGCCGGCGGATCGTTTTCGCGTCGACGCGCGACGACGACTACGAGATCTACAGTGCCGCGGCGGACGGTTCCGATGTGCATCGCCTGACGCACAGCCCGCGGCAGGACATCCGGCCCCGCTATTCGCCCGATGGTTCGCGCATCGCCTTTATGAGCGGGCGCGACGGCAATTACGAGATCTACGTGATGAACGCGGACGGCAGCAACGTCCGCCGCGTCACAAAGAACCCCGAAAGCGACGACTTCCCCGCCTGGAACCCCGACGGCAAGCGCCTGGTGATCGTCTCAGAGCGAGACGGCCGGCACGATCTGTATCTGGTGGGCTTGCCACCATAATCGTCCTGTCGGTGCGAAGTCAGTCTTCGTAATAGATGCGGCCGTCGATTCGCAGCCTGAATTCGCGGATTGTGAACCATGGCCCGACGCAAACTTCGACAACTGCGGGATGTCCTCCGATGTCGAAATCAAACCGTGGGACAAACCACCAGAAGCTTGTTTTGCGTAAGACCGATCCGGGATCAACAGACACCTGTTCATAGCCCAGGCGCCACCCGGAATATTCCACGGTGTATGTACCCTCCGGCAGTGTGATCAGGAACTTTCGTCGGAGCCACGATCGCCGTTTCAGCACAGCGACGACTTGCGGCTCGCCGCATTCAAGACACCGCCGCGCCATTGCATCATTCGATGCGCCACACATGGGGCAGGTGCGTACGTCATGTAAGGTCATGCTTGTCGACCAGACAAACGCAAAGACCCCGGCCGTGGAAACGGTCGGGGCCTGGAATTCGGGGCGAACGCCGGAAACGTCACTTGTTGTTGATCGTCACCCCGGGCCAGTCGTCGGTGCGGAACGGAGTGAGCGGCAGCCCGCCGCCGTTGTACATGTTGACGACCGGGTTGTCGGCCCAGCCGTACCGCACGGCCACCGGCTTATCGATGCCTGCCGCCAAAACTTCGACCTTGCCGTCCGGCAGGATCTTGGCGGTGCCCCATACGAACTTCTTATCTTCACCGGCGATGGCAAAGCCACGCGGCTCGTTGACGTCGAAGGGGCGCCAGCCGCCGTCAACGTGGTCGAACGTCAGCACGATCTTGTTGCCCTGCACGTCCATCGACTTGTATTGCGGGCTGTGATACCAGACGTGGAATCCGTAGTCCTTCGCCAGGGCCCAGCGGGCGAGGCGGCGGCCGACGTCGACTTTATTCTTGGGATGAATGTCTTTCCCCTCGCCGATGTCGATGATCACGGCTTCGCCCGTGTTCGGTAGTTTCGACATCGTCATCGTCTGGGCTTCGCGCAGCTCGGCCCAGTCGCTCTCGAATTGATTGGGGTTCTCTGGCTTGTGGTCGGCGAGCTGCACCCAGTAGAAGGGGAAGTCTCCCTGGCCCCACTCGTCGCGCCAGCTCTTGATCATCAGCGGAAACAGGTCGCGGTACTGATACGCGCGGCCGGCGTTTGATTCTCCCTGGTACCAGATCGCCCCCTTGATTCCGTACCCCAGGTGTGACTTGAGCACGCCGTTGTAGATGTTCGCCGGGCGATGGTTGCCTCCCATATTCTGCTTCAGGCCGGCGACCTGCTTCTTCTGGTCTTCGTTGAGGTCTGACTTGGCCGACAGTTCGGCGAACAGCGATTCATTCTTTGCCCAGCCTTCGAGCATCGGTTTGTACTTTTCGTCCGCGGCGAGCAGGTCGCGGCGAATCCAGGCTTCGCAGGCCGAGCCACCCCAGGCGTTGTTGATCATCCCCACGGGAACGTCCAGAGTCTGATGAAGCTGCCTGGCGAAGTAATACCCGACGGCCGAGAAATCGCCGACGTTGTCGGGCATACAGACCTTCCATCTACTTTCCGGATGCGTCCAGATCGGTTCCTGTACTCCGATTCGCGGGAAGTTGATCATGCGGATCCTGGGAAACTTCGCGGTGAGTTTTTCGAGATCGGGATCGTTCGAGATATTAACCGACCACTGCATGTTGGACTGGCCCGAACAGATCCAGACTTCGCCGACGAGTACGTCGTCGATCTTGATTTCGTTCGAGCCTTTGACGGCGAGCACGTAGGGACCACCCACGGGAAGCGGATCGAGGGCCACCTGCCACTTGCCATCGGCGCCGGCAGAGACCTTCTGCGTCTGCTTGTCGATGGTGACGGTGACCGCCTCGCCTGCGCCGGCCGTGCCCCAGACACGGTTCTTCTGACCCTGCTGCAGCACCATGTGGTCGGTGAAGATGTTGGGCAACTTGACTTCAGCCTGCGCCACGTTTCCTGCCAGCAGGACCAGGGCCGCGCTCGCCAGAGCTCCATTCCAAATCGTCCGCCACAATGCCTTCTGCATGAGTCGTGCTCCTGATCGGGATGTCTATCATCGGGGGAACGGTGATCCAGCGACGCCAGCCAGTGTTCCCCGCCCTTAGAACGGATAACGGTCCGCCAGTATACCGGAGCCGCGGGGATAGCAACACTTATTGAATGCGGAGTGAGGAGTTCGGAATGCGGAATCAGCGGCGGACGCCGGCTTCGCGCATCGCGGGGGCCAGCTTTTCGTAGACCGTGCGGGCCGCGGCCAGCGGGTCGTAGCCGGCGCGCGTGCTGATCTGGGCACTGACCTCGGCGACCACCGGTCCGCGATAACCGGCTGTCGCAACCTGCCGCAGGTACGCGGCATAGTCGATCTGCCCCTCGCCGGCCAGAAGGAATTCGAACTTCTCAGCCGTTCCGCGGGCGTCTTTGACGTGGATGAACGAAGTGTGTGGCATGAGCGCGGCCACCGTCTCGGCCAGCGGCAAGCCTTGCAGCCAGAAATGGCTGTAATCGAAAGCCAGTCTGATCCAGCGGCTGTCGACCTGGCGCATCAGCCACAAGGCCCTCTCGGGATTCTGCAGGGCGTTCGAGACGTGCGGCTTGACGGCAATGACCGTCTGCGCCGCGGCCGCTGTCTCGGCCCACCTCTGCAGACGTTCCGCCAGGCGGTCTTTGATCTGGTCCCACTCGGCCGGCTTGCCCCCCAGTACGGTCTCGATGACCGGCGGCAATTGCGGTGAGAGTGCATGCCCCAATTCAGCCGCCGCCTTCAGGCGATCGAGATTGGCCGCGTGTGTCGCATCGTCGGCCGGCTCGTGCAGGTTTTCCATCAGGGCGCAGAGCGCGAGACCCAGGTCTTTGATCTGCCCGGCCAGCTCGCGGCGGTCGCCGGCCGTCAGGTTCTTCGGTTCAGTCGGCCAGTCAGCATTGGCGACCAGCTCGATCGCGTCGTAACCGATCTTTGCGCACGCGGCGAGCGCTTCGGCCACCGGAACGCTCTTCATGCCGTACAGGCTGAACCCGAGGGGCAGTGCTTTCGCGCGGGCCCTGTCGTCTGCGAATAGAATCCTGGCCGGCCAACCACCTGCCGCTGCGCCCAGGCTGGTCAGGAAGGACCTGCGCGTCAGATCGGGCATACGCAGGCCCTTATTTTGCAGCCGGGCGGATCGTGAACATGGGGGCCAGGCGCGTGATCCGCAGCACTTCGACGATGTCGGGAACCGGGTTCAGCAGCTCGACCTCGGTACCCCGTTTCTTGAGCGTCACCAGAAGGCCCAGCATGCCACTCGGCAGAATCTTGACGCCGGCCAGTTCGAACGCCAGGACTTTGCAGCCAAAATCCTGCACGTACTTGAGCAACTGACTGCGGTACGCGGCGATGCACAATTCGTCCGGGACCGTTTTCGAATTGAAGCCAACGATCGCCCGCTCTCCGTCGCGAACGAACGTCAACAGATTGGGGTCGGCGTTCGCGTCTTTGAGAATGCCGGATTCGTCGTCCGAAACGGTTTCGTCGGCCGGGTCCGGCTCGCCGAGGACGAAGTCGTCATCGTCGGGCATGATCGAGAGTCTCCCACGCAGTCAAGAATGGCCCAGCGCCCGCAGGCGCACAGTGCATTTCAGTGTAGCGTGGTGAACGACCGGAAGATATGTCAGGCTGGAAAGCCTGACCTACTTCGCGCACGCGTCGAGCCGTTCCATCCAAGACTGAACCTGGAGGGCGTCGGCATACGTTGCCCCGGCGGGGACCGGTTCCAACTCGCGCACGACCCGGCAGAAGCAGCGCAGCTCTTCGGCCATCATGCCCGTCGCGCCCGATTGTCCCGCGCGAATCTCCAGTCCCAGCGGCCATTCCGCCTGCCTGCCCCAGACTTCGATCGGTCGCGGATTGGGTGAAATACGGGCGCTCCAGTCCGCGCCGAAGACTTCCATCCGATCGAAGCCCCGCGGCGGCATCCCTGCCGGCGTCAGGTACGACGCCGCGAATGAACTGACCGCGCCAGTGCCCCACTTGAGCTGCGCCAGCGCCAGGTCGATGGCCCCCTCAGCCGTGCGATGATACTGAGCACTGAAGTGTACCGGCTCGGCCCGATCGAGCAGCACCTGTGCGGCGTACAGGTCGTGTACCATCGTCGCATGCAGAGGGTTCTCTCCCTGAAACTGCTGGACGATGCTGGCCGGACGGTGGCGCACACAATCCACGTGGACGATCGGTCCGCGCTTGAGCACTTCGCTTCGCAACTGCTGAAACTCGCTGTTGAACAGGACGATGTGCCCCAGCATCAGGTTCGCGGAATCGGGCCGGACCAGCGCCGCGAGCGAGCGGGCCTCGGCCAGGTTGTCGGCCACCGGCTTTTCAAGCAATACTTTTTTGCCGGCGTCGAGCAGACGCCTGGTGACAGCCACGTGCGCGGCGGTCGTGCAGGCGACGATCCAGGCTTCGGCGGATGATTCTTCCAGCGCCCGGTCGAGGTTCGTCCAGCCGGGCACGCCCGGCAATTCAGCCGCCAGCGAGTCCAGGCTCGCCTGCCGGCGGGCGACCAGGCCGACAAGCTCGGCCTCGGCCAGTCCCGCCGCAGTCAGCGCGTGCAATCGCCCGAACCGGCCGAGGCCGATTACGCCGAGTTTCACGGGCTCGAAATTGGACCTTGTCATGGCGTTTCGGTTCTCATTGTAGCTCGGACTTGCATTGCGACGTAATCATTCTAACACCGCGCCATCGTTTCCCTTGAGCCTGCCAAGTTCCTCGCCCGGCACCATATCTTGCAGTAGAATCGGCCGAACCGTCGTCACTGCGGCCCTGATCGACATCCATGAGATTTCAGCTCGTCACGTATAATATCCACAAGGGGATCGGCGGAGTCGACCGGCGCTATCGTCCCGAGCGGATCGTCGAAGCGCTGCAGCACCATCAGCCCGATATCGTGCTGCTGCAGGAAGTCGATGACGGCGTTCCCCGGTCGCGGCATCACCGGCAGGTCGATCTGCTGGGAGACGCGCTCGAGCTGCCGCACCGCGCATACTATTCGAACGTCCGGCTGCGGACGGGAGTCTACGGCAACGCAATCCTCAGCCGGTTTCCGCTGTCGGACCTGCACAACATCGATTTGACGATCCCCCTCAAGAAACGGCGCGGCGCCGTGGCGGGGCGCTGTCACATCCAGGGTGCAAACGGGCACATGCATACGCTGCTGCTCGTCAACGCCCATCTTGGATTGGCTGAATTCGAGCGCAAGATTCAGATCCGCCGCATTCTCGAAGGCAACATCCTGAAAGGGGTGCACCATCAGACGGCGGTGATCATCGCAGGGGACATGAACGACTTCTGGCACGGACAGGGACGCAAGCTGTTCCTGCCGGCGGGCTTTCAGTCGGCAACCGGCCCGATCCGAACGTTTCCTGCATTCATGCCGCTGCGGGCTCTCGATCGCATCTACTATCGGGGCCGCGTGATTCTGCACAATGCCCATGCGTCGCGGACCAAAGTCGCTCGCCGGGCGTCCGACCATCTGCCGCTGGTCGCTGATTTCGAAATGACCTGAAGCAACTGCCCGGGAAGTCACCAATGCCAGCCCCTCTCGTCTTTCGCGGACAGATCGTATTGCCCGATTCCATCGTGCGCGGCGCACTGGTCGTGCGCGACGGACGAATCGCCGAGCGGCTCGACGAAGCCGCCGCGCCGCCCACCGGGGCCACGATCGTGGATGCCGGCGACGGCTACCTCGCCCCTGGTTTCGTCGATCTGCACGTGCACGGCGGCGCCGGCGGCGACTTCATGGATGGGACCGACGAGTCGTTTCAACTGGCGTTGAAATCGCACGCCCGGCACGGCACGACGCGGATGGCGATCACGACGACCGTCGCCCGGCACGATCAGATTCTGGCGACGCTCGCGCTCGCCCGGAAATACCGGGCCGCCCCGGAACCGAACGGCGCCCGCGTGATGGGGGCCCATTTCTACGGCCCGTACTTTCGGAAGGAGGCAAGGGGAGCCC
Organism: Planctomycetia bacterium; assembly: GCA_016200145.1. Taxonomy (GTDB): domain Bacteria; phylum Planctomycetota; class Planctomycetia; order Planctomycetales; family Planctomycetaceae; genus JACQFH01. Next base: position 21,673 of record JACQFH010000023.1, read on the forward strand.
ACCCGGGCGCTGAAATCCGGCCGCCCGTCGAACGGGAATACGCACAATACCTCGAATACGCCGACGACCTGGTGACGGCGACCGTCGCCCCGGAACTGCCGGGTGCGAAAGAGTTCGCTCTCGCGTGCCGGCAGAAAGGCGTGCGGACGAACGTCGGCCATTCGTGGGCGACGTCTGCACAGATGACCGAAGCGGTCGCCTGGGGCGTGCGGCATGTCGATCATCTGTTCTGTGCGATGTCCGACAAGAGCAAGCTGCGGCAGTTTCAGATGTACCCCATGCAGGGGGGCGTGCTCGAAGCGACGCTGTACTACGACGAGCTGACGACCGAAGTCATCGCCGACGGCAAGCATCTCGATGCGGGCCTCCTGCAACTCGCCCTGAAGATCAAAGGTCCAGACCGGCTGGCACTGGTTACCGACTGCAGCCGCGCGCTCGACATGCCCGACGGCCGCGATTACCTGATCGGTCCGAGCGACGGGGGCGAGCCGTTCACGAAACACGACGGGGTGGGCATGCTGCCTGATCTCTCGGCCCTGGCGTCGAGCGTGGAAGGGATGGACCACATGATCCGCACGTTCCGGCAGCTCACGGGCCGTCCCCTGTGGGAAGTGATGCGAATGGCGTCACTCACGCCGGCCCGCATCGCCGGCCGCGACGGCGAACTCGGCAGCCTCGAACGCGGCAAACGGGCCGACGTCGTCGTTCTCGACCGCGACCTCGCCGTCCGGCGCGTATTTGTGGACGGCGCGGAATTGCAGATTCGCACCACATGATCGCTGTACCTCAGAAGGTCGTAGCCATGATGCCCTTTCCATTCGATAACTTTCGATACCGGTGCCGATCATTGATCGGAGTCGCCACGCTGTTGATGGCGCAGTTCGCCGCCTCCGCCCTTTTCGCCGCCGAACCGCTGGCGTTCGACGTGCAGACGACTGTCGCGCACCAGGAGCTGAATCCCAAATACTGCTGGTTCCATCCGCGTGCGGCCGCGCTCCCCGCGTTCGGAAAAGGGGGGCGGCCCGCGGTCATCGTGACGATCCAGAAGCACCTCGGAACGAGCGACCATTATTCCGGGCTCTGTTTCCTGCGCACCGACGACCTGGGAACAACCTGGACCGGGCCCACCGAGATTCCCGAGCTGGCCTGGTACAAAGATGGTGCCGGCGAAATGATCAGCGTCTGCGACGTCACGCCCGGCTGGCATGCCGCCTCTGGCCGCATGCTGGCCATCGGAATCAAGCTGCGATACGACGCGGCTGGAAAGCAACTCCTCGACAAGCCGCGCTCTCACGAGTGTGCTTATGCAACGTACGACCCCAAATCGAACGCCTGGTCGAAGTGGCGCATGCTCGAAATGCCCGAGACCGAAACGAAGTTCTTTCTCGTGGCGCCCGGCTGCGTCCAATGGCTCGTCAAACCCGACGGCACGATTCTGCTGCCCATGTATTTCAAGGGCCAGGCGGGCGACGATTATTCGGCGACCGTGTTGCATTGCCGCTTCGACGGCGAGACTCTGAAATACATCGTGCACGGCGACGAGCTGGCCATCCAGGGGGGGCGCGGTTTCGCCGAGCCTTCGCTGGCGCACTTCCGGGACAAGTATTACCTGACGCTGCGCAACGACGCGCGGGGCTACGTCACCACGAGCGACGACGGATTGAAATTCGCGCCATATAAGCCCTGGACGTTCGACGACGGGCAAGACCTGGGAAGCTACAACACGCAGGCCCACTGGCTCGTCCACAGCGACGGGCTGTTCTTGAGCTATACCCGCCGTGGCGCGAACAACGACCACATCGCCAGAAACCGGGCGCCCCTGTTCCTGGCGCAGGTCGATCCCGAAACACTGCGCGTGATGCGCAGCACCGAAAAAGTGCTGATACCCGAACGGGGAGTGATGCTCGGTAACTTCGGTGCGGCGGCGATCACTCCTGAGGAATCGTGGGTCACTGATTCCGAGTTTCTCGTGGCCGATAAACCTCACCCGCGCGGCGCCGACGGCAGCACCTGGGTCGCCAAAGTCCGCTGGTCACGTCCGAGACGCTGATATGCCCGAAAACTCCACGGCGTCGGGTTGGCGGCTGGTGCTCACGCTTGATCGGGAGCGCCGCGTGATCGGTGGATCGGCGGTCGAACTGCGCCTCGCCCTCAGGAGAGGGGCCGACCTGCGAATCTATTCCGAGTTTTATCACGACGAGCACATCGACCCCGGCTCGGACAATCACGATCTGATCCAGGAATCGATGGACATGCGGGCGACGTATCTCGTCGATGAGCGCTGGGCCGCGGGCGTCCTGACGCTGCGTCAACCGGTCGAGCTTCCCGACCGGTTCGGGCCAAAGCCGTCACTTTCTCTGTTTCTCTACAACGAAGACGGGCAGCAGGCGATCGCCCGGCCATTTCTCGACGGTGCACCTGCAACCGGTCCGTTCGGACCGTCGCCGCCGGCCGACCACTCCCGCATGCCCAAATACCGTGAGCTCGACCGTTGGGACGACAAGACGAATGCCCCTTCGAGCAACTTCATCTACGAGTTCGAAACGCTCAAGTATTTCGTTCGCGAAGACTGGCGCGAGGTCTTGCACCACGCGGCCGATGGAACCGCGCTGTCGGGCTCGATCGACGCTCTGGCCGAGGCTTTTCGTCGCGGTGCCGAATTCAAGATTGCGATTCGCGGCCTGTGTGGCGATCTCGCTGGCGGCGGCGCTCTGCCTCACGAAGTCATGATTCAACTTGGCTCGTGTTACTATTACACGCAGCAGAAACTGTTCATTGCCGGTGCGCATCCCGCGCCGCGCATTTGCCCGCAGATTCCCATGTGTTATGCGTCTCGCGGGTGGGACTACACCTGGCTCCTGCCGCGCACCGACGGCCATGTCGCGCTGCTGATCTACGACCCCTATACGCTGATCCCGCGTCGCGCGTTCGGACGCTTCGAGATGCGCTGGTTCTGCCGGTAAGGCTCTGCGCTGCTCACTTCGCGGATCAAACCAGCGAGTCGGGGACGGGCACCGATTCGAAGAGAATTGGTCCCCCCGGGTGCATCCGCCTGCTGCGCTGCCCCCCCTCGATCCCCCCGTGAACGGGGGGAGGAGGTGAGTATTGGAATTCTGGTGCGCTTCGGGAGCAGCGCGAAACAGTTTCGCTACTTGGCGGCCGCCAGGCGCTTGGCGACTTCGTTCCAGTTGATCACGTTGTAGAACGCGCCAATGTAATCGGGGCGACGGTTCTGGTAGTTGAGATAGTAGGCGTGTTCCCAGACGTCGAGGCCCAGGATCGGCGTTCGACCTTCAGAAATCGGGCTGTCCTGATTGGCCGTGCTTTCGACGATCAGCTTCCCCTTGTCGACCGACAGCCAGGCCCAGCCGCTGCCGAAGCGGGTCGTCGCGGCTTTCGTGAATTGTTCCTTGAACGTCGCGAAACTGCCGAATGTGCCCTTGATGGCGTCGCCGATCGCGCCGCTCGGCTCGCCTCCGCCGCCGGGCGTCATGATCGTCCAGAACAGCGAGTGGTTGGCGTGGCCGCCGCCGTTGTTGCGGACGGCCGTGCGAATCGCCTCGGGAACGGCAGCCAGGTCGCGAATCAGGTCTTCCACCGACTTGGCGGCCAGGGCCGGATGCGCTTCGAGCGCCGTGTTGACGTTGTTGATGTATGCCTGGTGGTGCTTCGTGTGGTGGATTTCCATCGTCCGCGCGTCGATATGAGGTTCGAGCGCGTTGGTGTCGTACGGCAAAGCCGGCAGAGTGTAGGCCATGGGAGTCTGCTCCTGGTGCAAGAAGGAAATGGATCACAGGTCGGGCCAGACCGGCGGATTCTCGCCGGAACGTCAATCCGCCCGCACCCGAAAGTGAACGGCAACTTCGTGAATGCCGCCAGATGACGAAAGCGCTCCCGTTATACAACGTGCCGCACGGCATTGCCAACCTACGACACGGGATTTGACTTGTGTCCGAAAGTGCCCCGGCCACTCCAAAGCGGCCGGGGCACTGCGCCCGCAACTGAGTTCACAGGCAGGATTTGACTACCCCGGCGACCTGCGGCCAGACATAATAGGTGAGACGCGAGCGCAGCACCCCCGGGCGCTGCCCGGGCAGTCGTCTGATCTCGTGAGCTCAATTGTGAGCACGTTGGAGGAATGACCGTGAATTATCACCAGTTGCAGGCGCGTGCCCAGACGCGGCGGCACTTCCTGAAATCGTGCCAGGCCGGAGTGGGTGCCATGGCCCTGTCGGGGCTGATGGGGGAACCTGCGACGGCGGCGCCACAGCCGGCGACCGGCGAAAATCCTCTCACCCCCAGGAACCCGCACTTCCCGGCCAAAGCCAAGCGCATCATCTACCTCGAAATGGCCGGCGCCCCTCCACAGCAGGAGCTGTTTGATTACAAGCCGACCCTCGTGAAGCTCAACATGCAGCCCTGTCCCGATGAGCTGCTCAAGAACCAGCGGTTTGCATTCATCAAGGGCCATCCCAAACTGCTGGGCTGCCCGTACAAGTTCCAGCAGCACGGCCAGGCGGGAACGTGGGTCAGCGATCTGCTCCCCAACATCGGCAAGATCGTCGACGAAATCGCCGTCGTCCGCTCGATGAGCACCGACCAGTTCAATCACGCTCCCGCCGACCTGATGCTGTTCACCGGGTCGCCGCGGTTTGGCAGCGCGTCGATGGGCTCGTGGATCACGTACGGCCTGGGCTCGGAAAGCCAGGACCTGCCGGGGTTCGTCGTCCTGATCAGCGGCGGCAGCGATCCGACCGGCGGAAAGAGCGCCTGGGGCAGCGGGTTCCTGCCTTCGGTGTACCAGGGAGTGCAGTGCCGCTCGGCCGGTGAACCGATCTTGTACGTGAGCGATCCCAAAGGCATGGACCGCGCCACGCGTCGCCGCAGTCTCGACGCGCTCAAGAAACTGAACGAGCTCGAACTCAAAGAGTTCGGCGATCCCGAGACCCAGACCCGCATCAGCCAGTACGAGCTGGCCTACCGCATGCAGATCGCGGTGCCGGAAGTCATGGATATCTCCAAAGAGCCCAAGCACGTTCAGGAAGCCTACGGCGCCGTTCCGGGGGCCGGGTCGTTCGCCAACAATTGCCTGCTGGCGCGGCGCCTGGTCGAGCGGGGTGTCCGCTACGTGCAGCTCTTCGACTGGGGCTGGGACATCCACGGCACCGGCACGGGGGACGATATCATGAATGCCCTGCCGAAGAAGTGCAAAGACGTCGACCAGGCGATCGCCGCCCTGATTCAGGATCTCAAGGCCCAGGGCCTGCTGGATGAAACGCTGGTCGTGTGGGGCGGCGAGTTCGGGCGCACGTCGATGAACGAAGCCCGTGGCGGATCGACATATCTGGGGCGCGATCATCATCCGCACTGTTACACGATCTGGATGGCCGGCGGCGGCATCAAGCGCGGCATCAACTACGGCCAGACCGATGAGTTCGGGTATTTCGTCGCCGAGAACCAGATCGGCGTGCACGACCTACAGGCCACGATTCTGCACCTGATGGGGCTCGATCCCTTCAAGTTCAGCTTCGCCTACCAGGGCCTCGAGCAGCGGCTGATCGGACCGGAAGGCGAGGCCCGGATCATCCGAGACCTGATCGCGTGACGGAACCCGCACGCTCCCCGTCGCCGAACTTGCCAGAGTTCACTTCCCCCATCGGGCTGCATTTCCTAGTATTTCGTCTCCGAAATCCAGGCAACGATTCATCACGGTATCCGGCCGCACGAACGCAGGCCGGCAAGGAGCACGTTTCACAATGGCTGAACAGAAGGCGACCAACGTCCACTGGCACGAACATTCGGTTTCCAAAGCCGAACGCTGGCAATTGAGCGGGCACAAGGGGGCCATCCTGTGGTTCACCGGCCTGTCGGCCAGCGGCAAGAGCACTGTCGCCAACACCGTCGACCACAAGCTGCACTCGCTGGGCAAGCGGTCGTTCGTCCTCGACGGCGACAACATCCGCATGGGGCTCAACAAGAACCTCGGCTTTTCGGCGGAAGACCGTGCCGAGAACATCCGCCGGATCGGCGAGGTCGCCAAGCTGTTCACAAACGCCGGTGTGATTACCCTGACGGCCTTCATCTCCCCCTACCGTGCCGACCGCAACGCCGTGCGCGCCCTGCTGGGCCCCGGCGAATTCGTCGAAGTCTTTATGGACACGCCGATCGAAATCTGCGAAGCGCGAGATCCGAAGGGGCTGTACAAGAAGGCCCGCGCGGGACAGCTCAAGGGGTTCACCGGCATCGACGATCCGTACGAAGCTCCCGAAAAGCCCGAGCTGGTGCTCGACGGCGGCAAGAAGAGCATCGATGACTGCGCCGACGAAGTCATGGCGTACCTCAAGTCGAACGGGCTGTTGGCGCTGTAATCGCGCAATCGATCCGGCATTGCCAGGCGGATGCACCCGGGGGGACCAATTCTCTTCGAATCGGTGCCCGTCTCCGGCTCACGGAGCGTTTGTTTAACGGTCAGTCTTCTTCGCTGCCGCCGGGTTCGCCTTCGAAGTTCTACCACTTCATCGCGCGGTGCATGGGCTCAACGCGCAGGACGACTTTGCCGTCCTGGAAGATCCGCACGGTCCCCGTCGATTCCGAGACGGCGATCGTGATGGCGTTGGTGGCTTTCGACATGGCGGCGGCGGCCCAGTGGCGGGCCCCCAGCCCTTTCGAGAGGGTGATGCCGCTGGCCGGCGCGTCCAGGTGCCGGCCCGCGGACTGCACGATTCCGTCGGCCGAGATGATGAACGCGCCGTCGAGCTGGGCGATTTCCTTGACGCTCTCGCGGACGCGCGGGTCGCGAATCTGCCGCTCTTTGGCCGAATAGCCCCGAAACGGGTCGTGCACCTGCTCGTGCGACAGCTTGAGCACTTTGCGGTGATTGCCGACGACGAACAGCGTTCCCACGGGCTTGCCTTCGCGTCCTTCGCGGCCGATTTCAATCGCCACGTCGACGACGGTTCGCAGGGTTTCGAGGGGCACCTGGGTTTCCAGCCGCTGCAGGTCGCGCGACGTCAGGCGCGCCAGGTGCTCGCCCAGGCTGATCACACTGCATGTATCGATGTCGCGCATTTCGAAGCCGGGATACAACGCGACGACCGTGTCACCGCTCTGCAGCAGCTCGTCGGCGATCGCTTCGAGCAGGGCCTGGCTGAGCTGCAGCCGGCGGCTTTCGGGCTCGTGCACGAGGGGCACCAGGTCCACGTCGTCGTCGAGCACCGGGCGGAACAGATCGACCTTGTCGGTCGCCACGACGAGACGCAGCGGGTGCAGCTCGTTGCGGATCGCCGCGAAGTCGTACGGCAGATCGGCCAGCAGTACGACGGCCTGCGCCTTGCAATCGTCGGCGATGCGCTTGGCCGAAGCCAGCAGCGTCGTGAACGGTTCGGTGATTTCGGCGCGCTTCATGGCAGGTTCCGTCGCCGGAGGCGGGCGTTCACTTCTTCGACGTGGCATCGAGTCGGACAGTGCGCTCGGGGAGATCGCCTTCGCCGACCAGCTTTTCGGTGTATCGGGCCTTACCTTTCATCGAGCTGTTGGGGCCGAGCGCATTGACGACCAGGTTCTCGACGCTCCATTCTTTGGAGAGAATCACTCCCCGCTCGACGTCGAACACGATCTGGCCGGCGACTTCCCGCAGCAACAGCTGCGACGAGACCGCCGGGTCGTTCACGGGGGTCAGGACGGCGGTCTTCATCTCGATCGCGGCCCGTCCATTTTTGACGTCGGTCAATTTGTACGACCTCTGGATCGCGACTTTGGTCAGGTTGCGGGCCCCGTCGCGGGTGACGACGTCGAACTGCTCGCTCCAGGAATCGCCGACCGTGACCGGGTGTTTGGGGAGCACGATCAGTTGCGCTTCGAGGGCGCCGTCGGCCCCGGTTTCGGAAGCGACGACGCCTTTGCCCTCCTTCGGCTGGACCGCCGTCGACACGACTTTCTCGGGATGTCCGGTGGGGCTGTATCGAATCGTGGCCCAGGGCTTTCCCACCGTCGCCAGAATGTGCTTGAACTGAGGAGGCTGCTTCTCCGGATCGTCGCTCTGGAATTCGATGGGCACGGGGGTCGTGCCGTTGCGTTTGTCCCAGATGGCCCGCATGTAGACCCAGTCGATCGACAGTTCGAGATCGGCCGCGCCGGTCTTGCCGTCGATGGCGCCGACCCGCATATGTCGCTTCGTTTTCGTGGAATTGCGCTGAATCTCAGTTTCTTCCTTGGCGTTCGTCGTGATCTCGGCGTCGTTGACGACTTCGTATCGCAGCACTTGATTCGGCCGGAACTTGAACGCCAGGATGTGCTTCTCGGCTTTCGGCTGATCGTCGGACCGGAGCGCGGCCGAGGCCAGAATCAGCGCCGTGGCGGCGGCCCAAACAACGGCAATAGAACGACGGCGAGACGACATGCGACTGGCTCCTGCCCAGTGGGGGGCGGCTTGAATCAGGGGGCGGAATGTAACAAAACCGGAACCGGGCCGGGAGGCCAGTTTTTTGTTACACGGCCGTGTAGCCGCCGTCGACCATCAGGTGGGCGGCGGTGATGTACGAGGCATCGTCGGAAGCCAGAAACAGGATGGCTTTGGCGATCTCGGAGGTGTCGGCGAGGCGCTTCAGCATGCAGGCGCCCCCCCAGGTGGGATCGGCGTCGGCCGCCTGGCGGTCCATCCCCTTTTCGCGGGTCAGCCGCTCGACGATTTGCGTCCAGACCGTGCCGGGGCAAACCGCGTTCACGCGGATCTTGTCGGCGGCCAGGTCGAGGGCCATGCAGCGCGTCATCGAGGCGATGGCGGCCTTGGTGGCGTTGTAGGTGACGAACTGAGGCTGGGCGATGAAGCTCGAGATTGACCCCAGGTTGACGATCGCCCCGCCGCCGGCCTTCCTGATTTCGGGCACGACGTGCTTCGAGACCAGCGACACGCCGATCACGTTCACGTCCAGGATCTGCCGCCATTCTTCGACTGTGGCGTCGATCCCCTTGAGCACAAACACCGCGGCGTTGTTCACCAGGATGTCGATCTTGCTGAACGCCTGAACCGCCTGTGCGACCATTCGCACGATGCTCGGTTCCCGGGCGATGTCGGTTTCGACGAACAGGGCGCGGCCGCCCCGCCCGGCGATCTCGCGGGCCACGGTTTTGCCCTTCTCGACATTGACGTCGGCGATGACGACCGCGCACCCCTCGGCGGCGAACAGCTCGCACGTCGCCTTGCCGATGCCGTCGGCCCCGCCCGTGATGACTGCGACTTTGCCTGCGAGACGGGACATTTCAAATCCAGAATGACTTAGGGGACGACGCGAAGAGGCAAGCACGAGGCGGCTTGGATTTGGAACGGCACACGTATGAGACGAAGGGAAGCAGGCGCCGTTTTCAAATCCGAAATCCCAATTCCGAAATGCTCTTACCCACCTGCGGCGGGGGCCTTGAGCTGCCTGGCCCATTCGCTCGATTCGTATTCGCTCCGCAGCAGCTCGCGGGCTTCTTCACCGCGGGCTTTCTGGCCGACTTTGTCCCAGAGCTGCGCCAGCCGGTACAGCGCCTCGGCGTGGACGGCTTTTTCCGACCGGAACAGCACGTCGACGGCCAGGTACGCCATCACGGCGTCTTTGTCGTTCCCCTGTTCCCGCAGGCAGTCTCCCTTTCGCAGGAACGCCTCGGCGTTGACCTTCACGTCGTCGTCGGGCGCACTCTTGATGACCTCGTCGAGCAGTTTCAGCGCGTCGTCGAATTTTTTCTGGACGATCATGATTCGCGACTTGCCGAGCACGGCTTCCTGCCGCACCGATTCCTCCAACGCCCCTTCCGGCTTGATGGCGATGACCGCGTCATACTCGGCGACCGACTCGTCGAGCTTATTTTCCACCATCAGCAGTTTGCCCGAAGCGACCCGCGAGGCCATCTGCGTTTCTTTCCAGGGGGCCTTCCCGAGCTGGTCAAACGTGACCTTGGCCTTGATGAAATCTTTCTTGGCTGCGTAGAGCAGGCCGAGGTAATTCACCGCCTCGTAGAAACGGTAGTGATCGCCGTTCTTGGTGCGGAATTCTTCGACTTTTTTGATCGCGTCGTCGAGTTTGGATGAATCGGAGAGGGCCATCTTGGCGGTCGTCCGGGCGATGCCGAACTCGAGATCGGCCTTGGCGGCCTTGTCGTTGGACTTGCTCGCGGCCAGCGATTTCTGATAGCCGTCGACGGCCTTTTGAAATTTCAATCCTTCTTCATCTTTGCGCGCGACGTTGGCGTCGGGCGATTCGCCGGTCCAGGCGATGCTGGAAATCTCGTTGGCCGGGATCTTCAGCGTATCGGCCTTGGGGCTGGTGACCTTCAGCGTGACTTCGGTCTTGCTGACCCCCGTAACTTCCCCCGAGAGCGCCTTGTCGCGCTTGCGGTTGACCGTCTCATTGGCCCCGGCCGGTGAAGCGGCAACGGCGGCAACCAGAATCGACGGGATAACCAGATTTCTGAACCTCATTGCCGGTATCCTTCTTTGAGTGATCTTATTCAGCCGTGGCTACTTTTTTTGATGTCAGCAATCAACGTTTGGCTTTCACTTTGGGCGGCTCGGGCATTGACGCGAAGGGGTCTTCGATTTCCGCAACGCCGCGCCGCGCCTTGGGCTTGGCCTTCTTGCTCAGCACCAGGAAGTAATACGCTACCCCGCCGCCGGCCGCGAGCAATACGAGCACAATCACAAGGATCGTGCTGCCGCCCGAGGCCGCCTTGGGCTTCGCCTGCTCTTTCGCCTTTGGCGCTTTGGGCGCTGCCGCGGCCACCGATTCGTCGGGATCGCTGCCCGAAACTTCGGCAGAGGCTTTCGCCGCCGCGCGCTGCGCGTCGCGTTCTTCCTTCGAGATCGTCCGTTCGAGGTCGACGACCTCCTTGCCTTTCATTTCGTCCATTCCCAGTTCGAGCATCGCCTGCTCGACGCTGCGATACAACGTGTTGTATTTCGCCCAGGTCTCGGCGCCGCCAAGCTGCGGCAGCAGGGCCCGCGGACGCTTGATCGCGGTGAGCGCTTCACGGGTCAGAGTTTTGCGCTCCCCGGCGGCCGTCTGGGCCGCGGCGTACTTGAACCAGCACTGCGCGGCATTGAGGCTGGCGTCGAGATATTGTTTCTCGTATTCGGGTTTGGGGTTCGTCTGCAGGTTGACCTGCAGCTTTTCGGCCAGCCCCCCCCAGCCCCAGATCTTCGAATCTTCGGGAGTCTTCCCCTTCTTGGCCTTCTTGCCTCCCAGGATGGCGACCTGGAATTTATCGAGATGGTCGGCACCGCCGTAGGTTCCCCAGTCCTGAAAGAGCTGGGCCGCCTCTTCCTGCACGTCGATGGCCCGGCTCTTTTCCTTCAAGATCTCGACGATCAACTGGTGGGCCGCGTCGAACGACTTCTGCCGGCGCTTGCACTTCACGAGCTTGAGCTTCACGGCCAGGATGGCGGGGGCCGGAATCATGCCCGGCTTGGCCGTTTCGCCGTCGAGCAGCGACTGCACGGCGGCCGCCGCCTTGCCGAAGTAGCTTTCGGCCTTGGCCGAGTCGCCGGCTTCGAGCCCATCGCCAAGATTGCTGTACGTGTCGGCGACCCAGTTGAGCGTGTTGTAGTCGTGCCCTTCCGTGCGGTTGAACATGTCTTCGAGGAAAGTCTCGAACGATTTGAGCACTTCGCCCAACCGGGGGTCTTTGGCCGTCTGCAGGCGATGCACTTCTTTCTCGAGTTCTTTCCCCAGGTCGAGATAAACCTTGGTGACCGAAGCACCGCCGCCGCCTGCCCCCACGATTTTTTCGAGCGTCTTCATCGCCGAGCGGGCGTTGTTGAGGTCCGACAGGCCCACGTAAGAGCGCAGCAGCACCTGCCCGTAGACCCAGCCGGCGAATTTGCGGCTCTTGATGCCCCCTTCCGCAGGCCGTTTCTGGTCGTCCCCTTCCGGAGCGGCAATCGCCGCGATCACCGACAGCTTGCCGTCGGTGAGCACCGCCAGTGCTCCCTTGTAATCCCCCGACCCGTTCAGGATCGCGGCGTAATTGGCCTTGGCGGTGGTCAGGCTGACCAGTTTGGCCTCGTCGTCTGGCGTAATCTGCGATTCGAATTTCGTGAGCGCCGCCTGCAGAATGCTCTGCGACTGCTTGACCATCGCGTCGAGTTCTTCCTTGGGCTTGCGCTCGGCCTCGGGGCGGACCGATTCATTCTGGAACGCGTACCACCACGCGTTGCCCGCGGCAAGCTGCGCTTCCAGGTACTGCGGCGCCGATTCCGGCACCTGCAGGTACCATTTTGCCGCCTCGGCGTAGTCCTGCGGCAC
>JACQFH010000564.1 GCA_016200145.1 Planctomycetia bacterium
CGGCGATCGATTCGCCGGCATGCGCGCTCAGCAGCCGCTCGAGGACGGGTCGGACGCGTTTCAACACGTCGCCGTACGATTCGCCGCCCAGGTAGGGGTTTTCGGCGGGGTTCTCGACAAACAGCGCGTGCTCGCGCGGATGCCGCTCGCGAATCGTGCCCCAGTCGAGCCCTTCCCATTGGCCGACGTCGCATTCGTGCAGCTCGGGAACGACAGCGGAATCGAGATTCAAGCGGCGCGCGATTTTCCCGGCGGTCTGCCGCGCCCGCAGCATCCCGCTGCTGTACACGTGGCGGATGGGAAACTGCGGGAGAAAACCTGCGACCGCGTCTGCCTGCTTCTCGCCGGCGGCGCTCAAGGGAAGGTCGATGCCATTCCCCTGCAGGATGTACGGCACGCGCTCGTTGGCTTCCGTCGCGCCATGTCGTATGAGATACAGCCAGGTGACGTCCGTTCCCGCCGCCAGTACCATGAACAGCTCCGATTCCGTTTCAGATGGCGGATATCATAGCGATTCATCGCGAAACGTCGAGCGCGTTCCGGCCACCGGACCGGTCGCCAGATTCTGTTATTCCCCATGCGCTGGATTCCAGGAGAATACAAATGTGGGAGATCAGCCTGAGCTGGTGGGAGTTTATCGTACGGGCTTGCGTCGTCTACGTCTTCCTGCTGGTGCTGTTGCGGTTAACCGGGAAAAGACAGATCGGTCAGTTGGCCCCTTTTGATCTGGTGCTGCTTCTGGTTCTCAGCAATGCCGTGCAGAACTCAATGAACGGGGGCGACAACAGCATCACCGGCGGGCTGATTCTGGCTGTGACGCTGGTCGCGCTGAACTGGGCCGTGGCCTGGGTCACATTTCGCAGTAAGCGGTTCGAGGGACTGATCGAAGGTCACCCGGTCGTTCTGGTCCATAACGGCCGCGTCAATCACAAAGCCATGGAGACGGTCCAGATGACCATGCATGAACTGGAAGCGTCGATACGAAATGCGGGCCATGCGGGCCTGGAAAAGGTCCGATTCGCAGTTCTCGAAAACAACGGCCAGGTCACTGTGATGCCGATGGAATGAAGGGGCGAACCTCGATGAGAACGTGCTGGACGTGTTCCGCGATCGGGATGGTGCTGATGCTCTCGTGCCGCCAGTCGCTAGGCGATGAGCCTGCCGTCCGTCGCACTGAGGACGTCGTCTACGGACGAAAGTTCGGCATGGCGCTGACGCTGGATGTGTTTCAGCCCGCACAGGCCAACGGGTGTGGATTGCTGTTTCTCGTCAACGGCGGCTGGTTGTCGAGCAAGGCCACGCCGATGATGGTAACGATCCGGCCCGATGACTATCGCGTCTATCTGGAGCGGGGCTACACGGTCTTCGCGGTCGTCACCAGCTCCCAGCCGAAATTCGCCATTCCTGAGTTGATCGACGACGTGCATCGCGCCGTCCGATTCGTCCGCAGCAATGCTGCGAAATACGGCGTGCGTCCCGATCACCTGGGTGTGCTGGGCTCCAGCTCGGGAGGGCACCTGACTCTGTCGATTGCCACGCGCGGCGGTCCTGGCAAACCGGACGCGGCTGATCCCGTTGAGCGCGAGAGCAGCGCCGTGCAGGCGGCAGCCTGTTTCTTTCCGCCGACCGATTTCCTGAATTACGGTGCACCGGGAGTCAATGGCGTCGGACAGGGCCCGCTGGCTCCGCTCCAGATCGCGTTCGGTCCGCAAGTTCTGACGCCCGAAGGGCGCGAAAAACTCGGGCGCGAGATCTCGCCGATCTACTATGTGACTGCGGCGCTGCCGCCGACACTGATCATCCACGGTGATGAAGACAAAGTCGTGCCTCTCCAGCAATCGACCGACTTCGTCAAGCAGGCCCGGGCCGCGAATGCCAGGAGCGTGGAATTAATCGTCCGGCCCGGCAAGGGACACGGTTGGGGCGACTTCTGGAAATCGACCGAAGACGTGACCGCATTCGCCGACTGGTTCGACCGGCACCTGAAGGATCGGTCGGAATAATCAGCGAGATCCCTGCCGCACGAGGCGGCAGGGGTCGAGCCGTTCGAGACCCACTTGCGCGGCGAGCGATGGGCCGAAAAGCGCGAAGCTGGACGATCTGAGGGGGCAGCGGGCGCGCTGCGTGTCGAATTGGCGCTGCCATTCGCACCCGACCACGCTCACGCCTTGAAATATTTTCTGCGCGACGCCTCGCGTGTCGCGCGGTCCCACAAGCGGCGCAGCGCGCCTTCCATTTCCGTGTGGTCATGCACGGTCTGGATGAGATCAGGCTTGTCGGCACAGACGACCCGGCCGTGGCCGTCGTCGTAAATCTCGAGCCGTAGGTTCACGCTGATACCGCCTGTGGAATTCGAATCCATCGGCAGTTGGTGGACCCATGCGCCAAATGGCATGAACGGCGTACTCAACATAGGCGAGCCTCTTGAAAATACCCCACACAGAAGCCTATGCCGAATTCGCACGTCCGGTCGCCGAATCGCCTGCCGCCAGCAAAAAATGGGTAGAATGCCTCATACGATCGGGGCAACTGGCGCACCCGGCGCCCGGGTTCAAAGACAAGGAGAGGGTCATAACGAGGAGGATGCACGACGGAGGATCGAAGACGGCGGCGGGAAGAAATCCCGTCCGTCGCCATCCTCCATCTTCTATCCTCCATCCATCCGTTGCTTGTCTCCATTCGCGAACCTCGATGACTGTACGATGGAGCGCTAAGGACGGCAGAGCTTCACGGCGACGCGCAGGGCTTCGATCAGCCCTTCAGGGTGGGCGCGGCCTTGCCAGGCGATGTCGAACGCGGTCCCGTGGCTGGGGCTTGTGCGCACAATCGGCAAACCCAGCGTGACGTTGACGGCCCTGCGCCGGCCCACGAGTTTCAAGGCGATGTGTCCCTGGTCGTGGTACATTGCCACGACTCCGTCGAATTCACCTGACACGGCCCGCAAAAAAACTGTGTCGGCCGGAAGCGGCCCGACGACGTTCAGTCCGTCGCGCGCCGCCGCAGCTACGGCCGGTGCAATCGTCGTTTGCTCTTCGTCGCCGAACAGCCCCTCTTCGCCGGCGTGCGGATTGAGGGCACACACGGCAATTCGCGGCCGGGAAGTCCCCAGGGATTCGAGGAACCCGGCGATTAATCTGATCTTGCCGATGATCAGTGATTCAGAAAGCAATTGCGGCACGCTTCGGATCGACGTGTGCAGCGTCGCGTGCACGACTCCCAGGCTGTGCGACTTGCCTGATTCCGTGGCGAGTCCCGGCAGGTAGAGCATCATGGCGAAATCGCGGACGCCGCAGAATTCGGCCAGGATTTCGGTATGGCCGGGATACTCGCGGCCCGCCAGGTGCAGGGCCGCTTTGCTGAGCGGAGCCGTGACGACGGCGTCGACCTGGCCGGCCAGCGCCGCCTGGGCGGCTGCGGCGAGCCAATCGTACGCGGCGGCGCCGGCGCGCGAGTCATTCACGCCGGGGAGAACCTGGGCCACATTGATGTGCGAGGGGTTCCAGCACGGAATTGTGTCGGGTGCGGCGGCGCCCGCCGCAACGTCATCGACCGGCTGCACCGCAAGATCGGCGCCCACGAGTTGGATGGCACGCCGCAGCACATCAGCGTCTCCGACGACGACGGGGCGGCACCAGTCGGCGAGCGATCCGTCGCGCCAGGCCCGCACGATGACTTCCGGTCCGATCCCGGCGACATCCCCCATCGTGAGCGCGATACGAGGCAACATGCGACTTCCAGGGGCGGCTACGCGAAGCACTCGGCCTGCGACAGCGGCACGCCGCGCTCGTCCTTCGCCGATACAATCGGGTTGGCAACCGGCCACTTGATGCCCAGGGCCGGGTCGCTCCACAGCAGAGTCCGCTCGTCCTGGGGGACGTACACTTCGGTGCATTTATAGATGACGTCGGCGACGTCGCTCGTCACGCAGAAAGCATGCGCGAAGCCGGGGGGAATGTACACCTGCCGGCGGTTCGACTCGCTCAGCTCGCAGCCGAACCAGCGGCCAAATGTGGGCGAGCTGCGGCGCAGGTCGACCGCCACGTCGAGCACGCTGCCGCGCACGACGCGCACCAGCTTGCCCTGGGGCCTGGTGAGCTGGTAGTGCAGCCCGCGCAGCACTCCCTGCCGCGACCGCGAATGGTTGTCCTGGACGAATTCCACGTCGATCCCCGCGGCGGCGAACCGTGGTCGATGAAACGTCTCCAGGAAGAAGCCGCGCTCGTCCTCAAACACCTTCGGTTCGATGACGACGATTCCCTGAAGCTCGGTCGAAACAAATTGCATCTTCTCAATCCGTATTGTCAGTGAGGGCTTTGATGGAGTGTAGCATGCCCGAGGAAAACGTGCATCGCGCTCCGTTTCGAACGCGATGCTGCTCGTCCTCCCCCCCCTTGCTAAGGGGGGGGAGAAACGGGCGGCTAGTTTCAAGGGAGTGCGCGCGATACGATTCACGGCTGTATTTCCGAGAACAGTCTCACAGGGAGCGCGTTGCCAAATGTCGGATGATCTTTTTTCTGTCGCAGGCCAGGTCGTCATTGTTTCGGGGGGAAGCCGGGGGATCGGCAGGGCCCTGGCTGAAGGGTTCAGTATGCGTGGTGCGCAGGTCGTCATCACCGGACGCGAATCGGCGACGATCGAGGGAGCGGCCCGCGAGATGAAGTCGTCGGGAAACCCCGTCGTGCAGATCGTCTGCGACGTGGCGAGCCTCGACGACATCGCCCGGCTGGTTGAGACGGTGGTCGGCCGGTTCGGACGGATCGACACGCTCGTCAATGTGGCCGGAGTCAACAAGCGCAAGAAAGTCGAGACCTTCACTCCTGAAGAGTTCGACTTCATTCTGAACGTCAACTTGCGAGGCCTGTTCTTTCTGTCACAGGCGGCCGGCAAACAGATGATCGCGCAGAAAAGCGGAACGGTGATCAACATCGATTCGCTGAACACGAACTCGCCGCTCAAGGGAGTACTCCCCTACGCCGTCAGCAAGGCCGGCGTCAGCATGATGACCCGCGGCATGGCGGCGGAGTGGGGTGAGCACGGCGTCCGTGTGAATGCCATCGCGCCGGGGTTCATCCTCACCGACATGACGAACAAGCTCTGGTCGATTCCGACGATGCAGCAGTGGGGCTACGCCAACACGCCGCTCAAGCGGCTGGGTCAGGTTGGCGACCTCGTCGGGACGGCGATTTATCTGGCTTCGAAGGCATCCGCCTTCATGACGGGACAAGTCTTATATGTTGATGGCGGCATGTCCGCCGGAACCTTGTGGCCCATTGAGTTGTGAGCGCCGTGGCCGATGCACCTTCATTGTCAGATCATGTCAAATCAGATCGTTTAACCGCGACCCGAAGGGGAGCGCGTATCAAACGTCTCGGAACGCTGATGCGAATCATCCCTGCGCAGCACGAATCCAAGCATTGCTCTCCGGCCTGCGATACGCGCTCCCCTAACGGGTCGCGGTTAAACGAATTGGCCACAAAGCCAAAGCACAGGGGGTAGGTGCGCTGTAGAAGTTATTGATGACCGCTTCGAGCAAATTGTTAGGGAGCTGAGATGGACCGATGGCAGCGACGAAGATATCTGTCTGCGGGACTGCTTGCACTTGCAGTCATCGGGTTGCCATGCGTCGCTGAATCTCGCGCCGCGCAACCGGGCGCCAGTCAAAGCAGACTGGATTCGGAGCTTGAATGGCTGGTCGGCGTCGCGGCCGTCGACATCACGCCCGACTATCCGGTGCGGCTGAGTGGTTTTGGATTCCGACGGACCGAATCCGAAGGGGTACGCCAGAAGATTGGCGCCAAAGCTCTTGCAATCAGCACCAGGGACGGCTCGCCCGTCTTGCTGCTGACGGTCGACAATCTCGGCATTCCCGATTCCGTGACGGCGGACCTGGCAGCGCGACTTAAGAAACAGACAAAGTTCGACCCGCGGCGCCTGGCGGTGACGTTCACGCACACCCATACGGCGCCGATGCTGACGGGGGTCGCGGCGACGCTGTACGGCATGCCGATCTCGCCTGAGCAACAGGCCCGCATCGACCGCTACACGCGCGAGCTGACCGACAAGCTCGAACAGGTCGCGCTGGCGGCCCTCAAAGATCGCCGACCGGCTAAGCTGTCGTGGGGAATCGGGAAAGTCGAGCTGGCGACGAACCGCCGCACAAAGGGGGGGCCGGTCGATCACGACCTCCCGCTGCTGGTCGTCCGCGATCTGTCGGGCAAGGTCCGCGCGATCTACATCAGCTACGCCTGCCACTGCGTGACCCTTTCGGACAACCGGATCAGTGGCGACTGGGCCGGCTACGCGCAGGAGCAGATCGAAAGAATTCATCCCGGCGCGGTGGCGCTCGTCTCCATCGGCTGCGGGGCCGATTCAAATCCCCGCTCGGGAGTGACCGGCGACAAGGGGGAAGTCGCCGAAGCGCAAGGTGTCGAAATCGCCGCCGAGGTAGATCGCCTGCTGCGCCAGAACCTGCGGCCCGTCACCGGCGCGCTCGACGTCGCCTACGAGCGGATCGACCTGATGTTCGACCGGCATCCGACTCCCGTTGAATACGCCGAGAAGGGCAAGACACAGGACGCGCCGGGTTACCATGCCCGCGTCCAGCTCGCGCGGCTCGAACGGGGCGAAATGCTGCGGACCAAAATCAGCTACCCCGTTCAGTCGTGGGCATTCGGCAATTCGCTGGCGATGGTGTTTTTACCCGGCGAAGTCGTCGTCGATTATTCCCTCAGGCTGAAACGCGAGCTGGATGGTCGGCGCTTGTGGATCAACGCCTACTCCAACGATGCGCCGTGTTACATTCCGAGCGAGCGGATCCTCAAGGAAGGGGGATACGAAGGGGGCGGCGCGATGGTCTATTACGATCAGCCGACGAAACTCGCCGCAGGTCTCGAACAGCAGATCGTGGACGCCGTCTGGCGGCAGGTCGGTACGACGTTCGCCGCGCCGGCCGATCCTCAGAAGACTCAAGGGGCGCGCCCCTTGTCGCCCGAGCAATCGCTGGCGGCGATCCGCACGACAGCGGGGCTGGCGGTCGACCTGGTTGTCTCCGAGCCGCTCGTTGTTTCGCCGGTGGCGATCGACTTCGGGCTCGACGGAAAGCTGTGGGTCGCCGAAATGTATGACTATCCGCAGGGGCTCGACGGCCGGTTCCAGCCCGGCGGACGAATTCGCCTGCTCGAATCGTCGCGCGACGATGGCCGGTTCGACAAGGCGACGGTCTTTCTCGACGGCATCCCGTTTCCGACGGGCGTGACCGTGTGGCGAAAAGGTGTTCTGGTCTGCGCGGCTCCCGATATTCTGTACGCCGAAGACCAGGACGGCGACGGCAAGGCCGACGTCGTTCGCAAGCTGTTCAGCGGCTTCGGGACCGACAATTACCAGGGGCGCGTCAACAGTCTGGAATACGGTCTCGACGGCTGGGTGTACGGTTCGTGCGGTCTGTTCGGCGGTCGCATCACGAACGACGCGGGCAAGCCGGCCGTGGCGCTGGGGGATCGCGATTTCCGCATCAAGCCCGACGAGGGAATCATCGAGCCGGCAAGCGGACGCACGCAGCAGGGCCGGGTGCGCGACGACTGGGGCAACTGGTTCGGATGCGACAACAGCAGCCTGCTGCGGCACTATCCGCTGGCCGACCACGATCTGCGGCGCAATCCGCACTTCGCACCGGAAGTGACGAGCGTCTCGGTGCCCGATGGCCCCGACGCCAACCGCCTCATCCCGGTGCAGACAAACTTGCAGATGTTCAAGCTCTCGGGGCCCACGGGCCGGGCGACCGCGGCGTGCGGACTGGGCATTTATCGCGACGAACTGCTGGGAAGCGACTATCGCGGAAACGCATTCACCTGCGAGCCGGTCAACCTGGTGGTGCATCGCCTGCGACTCGAGCACAAGGGTTTCACATTTTCGGGCCACCGGCCTCCCGAAGAAGCCGAGCGTGAGTTTCTGGCATCGTCGGACAACTGGTTCCGCCCCGTGCAGGCGCGGACGGGGCCCGACGGCGGCCTGTGGATCGTCGACATGTATCGCTATGTCATCGAGCATCCGCGCTGGATTCCACCTGAAGAGCTGGCCAGAGTCGACGTGCGGGCCGGGCACGACATGGGCCGAATTTATCGCGTGCGTCCGGCCGATCGCGCCGTCCGCCCGTGGAAACGCCTCGACAGGCTCGACTCGGCCGGCCTGGTCGCCGCGCTCAACAACCCGAACGGCTGGCAGCGCGACATGGCCGGGCAATTGCTGCTGTGGAGGGACGACCTGGGCGCAATCCCGTATCTGCGCGACATGGCCTCGCAGTCGCGTCGCAGCGAAACGCGCTTGGCGGCGCTGTGCCTGCTCGATAGCTTGCGCGGACTGCGCGGATCGGGCTATCGAACCGTCGTGAAAGCGATGGAAGATTCTTCTCCGCGAGTGCGGCGTCACGCGGTCAGGCTGGCGGCGCAGTCTGTCAACGACGAGGCCGACACCAGGGCGGCAATTCTGCGCCGCCTGGACGATCCCGGTTCCCAGGTCCGACTGCAGGTTGCGTGCACGCTCGGCGCGTGGCGCGATCCGCGCGCCGGCGAAGCGCTGGCCACGCTGCTGGTGGGAGACGCCGACGATCCAATCCTTGTTGCGGCGGTCTTCAGCAGCATGACGACTGAGAACGTCGGAGGATTTGCCTCCCGCGTGATGCAAAAAGACTATTACACAAAGTTGGCCTCCAAACGCCTGGAGCAGGTCTTCCGCATCGTGGCCGCGCTGGGAGACAAGCCCACGCTGTCAAAGGTCATCGAGTCCCTGATCGTTCCCGGGGCACGTGCATTCGAAAACTGGCAACTCGATGCCTTGACAGGAATCCTCGACGCGCTCAACCGTCGCGCCTGGAAATTGGCGGAACTGCTCGATCCCTACGATCACGAGAAACTGCTCGAACGAATCCTCGTCCTGTTTCCCAGCGTGAATTCTGGCGCAGAGGATGAAGCCCGCCGGATCGCGGCGATCAATCTTCTGGTTCGCGTGCCTGAACTGCGCTCGGCTATGTTGAAGCAATTGCCGGGCCTGCTCACGCCCGAGGCTTCGCCCGGATTGCAAAAAGCCGCAGTCCTCGGCATGGCGCGACTGGGAGGCGAGCAGACGGCGGCCGCGTTGACGGCCAACTGGCGTGCTTACACGCCCGCGCTCAAGGCGCAGGTCATCGACGCGCTCTTCAGCCGCGAGGTCTGGCAGATTCATCTGATCAAGGAGGTTCCTGCCTCCGACATCGACGCGACTCGCCGGCAACAATTGCTGTCGAGCCGGAATGACAACGTCCGCAAGCTCGCGGAAGAGAAATTTGCGGGCGGCCCCAGCCCCGACCGCAAGAAAGTTCTTGAAGACCATCGCGCCGTCGCGGCCCTGGCAGGCGACCGCGAGCGCGGCCGCGCGGTGTTCCTCAAAACCTGTGCGGTCTGCCATCGTCTCGACAACGCGGGGCACGCCGTCGGGCCCGACCTTGCCGCCGTCACGAACAAGACGCCGCAGTACCTGTTGCAGGAAATTCTCGATCCGAACCGCAACGTCGATTCGCGGTACGTGTCGTACGTTGCCGTCACGAAAGACGGACTGTCGCACACGGGCCTCTTGGCGTCCGAATCGACGGCCAGTATCACGCTGCTCGGGCAGGAAGCCAAACAGCAGACGATCGTGCGCTCAGACATCGACGAGCTGCAGAGTACGGGCGTTTCGCTGATGCCGGTTGGTCTCGAAAAAGACCTGTCGCAGCAGAACCTGACCGACGTGATCGCGTACCTCGCCGCGTCGGGCCCGGCGCCCAAGCGGTTCGCGGGGAATTCGCCAGTCATGGTCAAACCAGTCGAAGGTTCGCTGCGGCTTCTGGCCGCGAGCGCCGAGATTTTCGGCGACCAGATTGTGTTCGAGCCCGAATTCGGCAACATCGGCTACTGGCACTCGGCCGGCGATCATGTCGTGTGGACGGTCGAACTGGAGTTGCCTGGCGCCTACGACGTCTGGTTCGACTGGGCCTGCGACGACGGTGTGGCGGGGAACAAGTACATTCTGGCCGCAGGCGCCGAGGAGCTGCGCGGCGCGATCCAGGGGACCGGCGGATGGGATCGCTATCGACAGGCCAAAATCGGTTCGGTGAAACTGCCGGCCGGCATGCTGCGCGTCTCACTGCGTCCACAGGGTGAGCGGGTAAATGGCGCTCTCGCCGACCTGCGCGGCGTCCATCTGGTGGCCGCCGGCAAAGTTCCGCGGTTCGCTTTAGCGCCGCCGGTGGCCGCGGCCGAAGCGCCGGCCGTTGCCCGGCAGATTCTGGACGATGGACGGCCCGCAGGAGAGCGCGAAAAGCTGATTCGCGACCACCTCGGCGAGGCGGCTGCGATCGTAACGGGTATGACGGCCGACATGCCGGCCGACGCCAACGAAGAGTACCGCCGCATTCCCTGGATCTGGCGCGTGGCAATCGCGTCCGGCAAGAAGAACGAGACCGAGCCGCTGCGAAAACTGCTCGACGCGTCGCTGCCGAAGCTCGGCGCCCCGCTGCGCGACTGGCAGGCAGTGGTCGTCGGCGGCGGAATTATCAACGGCGTCAGCCAGCAGGGAGTCTGGCCCGCTGACCGGTTCCAGGAGCTTTTGAAAGACGACGCAGATCTCGCCAGGCGCTGGCAGCAGGCGCTGTCGCAGGCTGTGGCGATGGCCAACGACGAGAAAGTCCGCACGGGGACGCGATACGACGCGCTGCGGATGATTCCCTTGTCCGGCTGGAAAGCATCGGGAGAGCAACTGGCAAAATACCTGAAGCCGGGTGTGGACGCCGAGCTGCAGATGGGAGCGATCAGCGGTTCGTCGGACGTCGACGCGCCGGAAGTCGCCGGCCTGCTCGTCGGTGGGTTCACGCACTTCAACCCCGGCAATCGGTCGCTGGCAATCGACGCGCTATTGCGAACCGAACCCCGCAGCGCAGCGCTCGTCGAAGCCCTGGAAAAAGGCCTGATCAAGCCAGCCGACTTGAAAGAGCCGCAATCCAAAGCGTTGCTGGGCCTGAAAGATGAAAAGCTGCGCGCCCGCGCGGCGAAGGCGCTGAAGTAGGTCAGGCTTTCCAGCCTGACAGCGATGCGGTCGCGATCCAAATTCACGATTGCCAGCACTGAATTCCGCCATCGTGTTGAACAAGTTCCTTTAACCGACACGTTTGGTATTGGCCAGCCGCCCGTTACTTACTGCAAATGCCCAGCGCCGTCAGGCTGGAAAGCCTGACCTACATTTTTCTACAATGCCGGGGCCATGACACAGCCGACGGGAGCAGTGCCGCACGAGTTTTCGACTGTGGCCATTGTCGGTGTGGGGTTGATCGGGGGCTCGATCGCGCTGGCGGCGAAACAGCGCCGCACGGCACTGAAAGTGATCGGCGTGGGGCGCAATGCCGCTCGCCTTGCAGAAGCCAGCCGCCGCGGCATCATCGACGACGCGGCGTCTGATCTGGCAAGCGCCGCGCGCCTGGCCGATCTCATCATCTTCTGCACTCCCGTCGATCGAATCGCAGTGGGCGTTCGCGAAGCCGCCGCCGTGTGCCGCCCGGGGACCCTCATCACCGATGCAGGCAGCACCAAAGGCGAGATCTGCCGCGATCTTGCGGTCGGCCTGCCGCAGGGCGTCGAATTCGTCGGCGCGCACCCGCTGGCGGGATCGGAACAGCAGGGGTTTGAACACGCCAGCGCCAGCCTGTTCGAAAATCGTGTCTGCGTCGTGACGCCGCAGCCGGCGAATTCCTCGAAGTCCGTGGCGCGGATCGCCGCCTTTTGGACGGCCCTGGGCTCGACGGTCACTGAAATGACCCCCGCAGCTCACGACCGGGCGCTGGCTGAAACGAGTCATTTACCTCACGTGGCGGCGGCGGCGCTGGCGGCGACGCTGTCAGCCGAGAATCGCGTGCTCGCCGCCACCGGGTTCCGCGACACAACGCGGATTGCGTCGGGCGACCCCGAATTGTGGACGGCGATTCTGCTCGGCAATCGCGAGTGCGTGCAGTCGAGCCTGGCCGCCTTTGACGCGGCCCTGGACCGATTCCGCCAGGCGATTGAAGAAAACGACGCCGAAGGGCTGAAGAATCTGCTCAAAGCTGCGAAAATAGGTCGGGATGCGATTGGGAGTTCGTAGTTGGTGGGCGGACCCACGGGGACCAACCTATCGGGCGGTGCCCTCCCGTGGGCTTGGTTGTGCTGATTATTTCTTTCATTGAAACGTTGAAAACATGCTCTGGGAAATTGAGATCTACCCTGCCAAACACCTTCCGGACCGCGAGGCCGACCGCGTCCGCAGCCAGTGCCGGGCGCTGGGCGCTGTGTCGATTCGCGAGGTCCGCTCGGCTCGCTCGTTCCTGATCGAAGGCAACGTGAGCGATTCCCAGATCGAAAACATCGCCACAGGCTTCCTCGTCGACACCGTCGTCGAAACGCACAGCCTCGTCAATCACTCGACTTCCCAAGATTCAAATCCGAAATCTGAAATCCCAAATCCAAAATCCCTCCTCAACGTTCTCTACAAACCGGGCGTCACCGACAACGTCGCCGACAGCATTCGCCGCGCACTGGTCGAGCTGGGCCACGCCGTTACAGCGGTCCGCACCTGCCAGAAATACTGGTTTAACGACGACGCCGATCAGGCGGACCTCGCGCGCGTCGCCGGCAAGGTGCTGGCGAACGACGCCATTCAGCAGGTCGTGTGGGGGCCGCTGCACCTGTCGAACCTGGCAGTCGGCTCGGAGTATGCCTACCGGCTCGTCACCGTGGCGCTCCGCGGCATGAACGACGAGCAGCTCGCCCGGCTCAGCCGAGAAGGGCAGCTCTATTTGAGCCTGCCGGAGATGCAGACGATTCGCGGATATTTTGCGGAGTTGGGCCGCGACCCCACCGACGCCGAACTGGAAACGATCGCCCAGACGTGGAGCGAACATTGCTCGCACAAGACTCTGCGGGGCCGCGTGCGCTATCGCGACGACGAAAGGTCGCTCAACTTCGACAACCTGCTCAAGGAAACGGTCTTCGCCGCGACGGCCGAAATCCGGCAGCGCCTGGGGAGCGAAGACTGGTGCATCAGCGTGTTCCAGGACAACGCGGGCGTCGTCCGCTTCGACGACCGCCAGCACGTGTGCATGAAAGTCGAGACGCACAATCACCCCTCGGCGCTCGAACCCTACGGCGGCGCGAATACGGGCCTGGGTGGGGTCATCCGCGATCCGATGGGAACCGGGCTGGGGGCCCGGCCGGTCTGCAATACCGACGTTTTCTGTTTTGCCCCTCCCGAGATGGATTACAAGCAGCTCCCCGCGGGGGTGTTGCATCCGCGAGTCGTCGCGCGGGGTGTCGTCTCGGGCGTTCGCGACTACGGCAACCGGATGGGAATTCCCACCGTCAATGGGGCAATTTTCTTCGACAAGCGGTATCTGGGGAATCCGCTGGTGTACTGCGGCAACGTGGCGATGCTTCCGGTCGGCAAGGAATCGAAGGCGGCCTGCAAGGACGACTACATCGTCGCCGTCGGCGGCCGCACGGGGCGCGACGGAATTCACGGCGCCACGTTTTCATCCGCCGAGCTGACGCACGAGAGCGAAACTCTCTCGGGCGGCGCCGTGCAGATCGGAAACGCCGTCGTCGAAAAAATGGTGCTCGACGTGATCCTGGCGGCGCGCGACCAGGGCCTGTACACGGCGATCACCGACTGCGGGGCCGGCGGATTCTCGAGCGCCGTAGGCGAGATGGGGGCCGAGTCGGGGGCCGAAGTCTGGCTCGACAAGGCGCCGCTCAAGTACTCCGGGCTGTCGTACACCGAAATCTGGATTTCCGAAGCCCAGGAACGGATGGTACTCGCCGTCCCGCCCGGGAACTGGGAAGCCTTCGAACGGCTGTGCCGGTCGGAAGGTGTCGAGGCGACGGTCATCGGCAAGTTCACCGACACGCAGCAACTCGTGCTGAAATTTAACGACGGCGAAGTCGGGCGCCTCTCGATGCACTTCCTGCATGACGGGCGGCCCCCCGTCGTCCGCGATGCAGTCTTTGCAGTTCCGCCCCAGTCGCCGCTGGCCGTTTCGCATCAGCCGCGGTACGACGACGACCTGCGCAAAATCCTCGGCTCGCTCAACGTGTGCAGCAAAGAATGGGTGATCCGGCAGTACGACCATGAGGTGCAGGCGGGAAGCGTGATTAAGCCGCTGGTCGGCGTCGCCTGCGACGGGCCTTCCGATGCGGCCGTCGTCCGCCCCGATCTGGAATCGTTCCGGGGGCTGGTGATCTCTAACGGCATGAATCCCCGGTACGGCGACTTCGATCCGTACTGGATGGCGGCCTCGGCGATCGACGAGGCGATGCGAAACTGCGTCGCCGTGGGGGCCGACCCCGCGCGGGTCGCCATTCTCGACAACTTCTGCTGGGGCAACACCGACCGCGCCGAGACGCTGGGGAGCCTGGTACGGGCGGCGCTCGCGTGTCGCGACGTGGCGATCGCCTACGGGACGCCGTTCATCAGTGGAAAAGACAGCCTGAACAACGAGTTCTCGTACGTTGATGGGGCAGGGCGGAAGCAGACGGTCGCCATTCCGCCGTCGCTCTTGATCAGCGCCCTGGGGCAGATCGCCGACGTCCGCAAGGCGGTGACGATGGATGCCAAGGAGGCCGGCAACATCATCGCGCTCGTCGGTACGACGAGCGACGAGCTGGGCGGCAGCCACCTCGCGCTCGTCAAGGGGTTGTCAGGGGGGGCGGCGCCGCGTGTCGATCTGGGGACTGCTCCGCGCATTTTCCGCGCGCTGCACAAAGCGATTCAAGCGCGCTTGGTGCGAAGCTGCCACGACCTCAGCGAAGGAGGCTTGGCTGTCGCTGCCGCCGAGATGGCGTTTGCCGGCGGTCTGGGGCTGGAACTGGGCCTGAAACCGCTGGTCGATCAGTCCGGGATTTCGAGCGACGCCGTGCTCCTCTTTTCCGAGAGCAACTCGCGGTTCCTGGTGGAAGTCGCGCCGCAAATGTGGTCGCAATTCGTTTCCCACCTCGACGGCCTGCCGCTGGTCGAACTGGGCCGCGTCACCGCCGGCCCGAACATCGCGATCCGCGGCATCGACGGCAGCGTGGTGATCGATTCGAGTGGACAGGACTTGAAGCAGGCCTGGAAAGAACCGCTGGCGTGGGAGTAGGTCAGGCTTTCCGGCCTGACAGCAATGTGCCGGCGATCGAAATTCTCGATACCCAGCCCCAGAATCCGCTGCCGCATTGCCCGGCCGCTCCTGAACGGCCAGGGCGATTGGACGCGGCCCCTCGCTTACGCGTCGGGCTACCAATCTGGTAGCCCGACGCGTAAGCGAGGGATGCGGCTTTGCGTGAGGCCCTTTTTTTGTCTTTGGCCTTCGACCCGTGATCTTTTGTGGTAGCGCAGCGCCGTCAGGCTGGAAAGCCGGACCTACTTGGGCGGGGTGAAATCCACTTTGACGCCGGCGCCTTTGAGGGCGTCGAGTTGCGCGGTCTTGGCGGCGTCCGTCAGTGGATTCCCTGTCAGGTACAGGCGCAGGAACGGCGCGAAGCGCTTCTCGCCGGCGACGTCGGTCCAGGCGGCGGCGACGAGCGGGGCGAGATCCGTGAATTTGTTGTTTTCAAGCAGCAGCATCCGCACCGACATCGGTTTCGCCAGTGGCGTAATGTCGCTGATCTGGTTCCCCGACAGTTTCAGCAGCGACAGCCCGCCGATGTTCGTCAGCGCTTTAATGTCGGTGATCTGATTCCGCGCCAGATCCAGCGACGAGAGTTTTTCGAGCTTGGCCAGCGGCGCCACGTCGACGATTTGATTGCCGGCGATGTACAAGGCAGACAGCTTCGCCAGGTTGGCCAGCGGCGCAACGGCGACGATCTGGTTGTCCGACAGTTCCAGGAACTGCAGCGCGCCGATGTTGCCCACGGGAGTTGCGTCGACGATCTTGTTGTGCGACAGGTCGAGCGATTGCAGCCCTTTGATGTCCTTAAGCGCGGTGACGTCGACGATTTCATTCTTGGCGGCGTTGAGCTGCAGCAGGTTGACGCACTTCTCCATCCCCGTCAGGTCCTTGATCCCTTTCCCCTTGGCATCGAGGACGAACACTTTCTTGAGGTCGTCGTCAGTGATCTCGGCCGTCGTGTCTTTCTTCTCGAAAATCACCGCTCGAACCGCCGCTTCCAGGTTCTTGTCAGGAAGCCCGGCCTGTGCGGTCGCGGCCCCGGACGAGAGCACGCATGCCGTGCAGAACAGAATCGCGGATGGCAATCTGAGATGAAGTCGCATGGGAAGACCTCCAGTCATTTCGTGGTAAGTCGATCAAGTCGGTGTAACAGGTGGGTACGTATCGTCCAAAGTAATTGCCCGCGCGACCGTTGTGAAGTGAAAAGTTGTTTAACCGCGACCCAGAGGACATATCGCAATGGCCCGCCTGGCCGGGCCTTTGCGATATGTCCGGCGGGGAGCGCGTGTCGGTGTGCGAACACGCGCTCCTCTTCGGGCATTCCTGGCAAAGTCGGCTGGCGCCGTCTTTCAGGAATGCCCTTCGAGTCGCGGTTAAACGACCGGCAGTTTACCGTCAGGACGTCTGTCCCCCTGGC
>JACQFH010000565.1 GCA_016200145.1 Planctomycetia bacterium
AACTCCAGGCGAAGACGCCGGTCTGGGGATTTTGCGGCCATCCCCTCGTCGACGGGCAGAAGCTGATCTGCCTTGTGGGGGGCAAAGACGGAGTGGTGTTTGCATTCGACAAGGACAACGGAAAAGAAATCTGGCACTCGCTGGAGGCGTCTGATCCCGGGTATTCGGCCCCCACGCTGATCGAGGCGGGCGGCGCGCGGCAGTTGCTGATCTGGCATCCGCAGTCGCTCAACAGCCTCGATCCCGAGACTGGCAAGCTGCACTGGTCGGTGCCGCTTGTGCCGCAATTCGGCATGTCGATCATGTCGCCACGGCAGCTCGGCGACCTGCTGTTCGCGGGCGGCATCGGAGGCGTGAGCGTGCTCCTGAAGCTCGCGCCCGACAAGCCGGCGTTCACCGAGGTGTGGCGAGGCAGCATGAAGACCGGCGCTTCGCCCGTCAACGCGACTCCCTTTCTGGAAAACGGTTTCATGTACGCGGTCGACCAGCCGGGAGCGCTGCTGGGAGTGCGGCTCGATACGGGAGAGCGCGTGTGGCAGACGTTTCAGCCGGTGAGCGACAAGCCGGGTACGCGGGGAGTGAACTCGGGTACGGCGTTTCTCGTGAAGAACGGCGACCGGTTTTTTCTGTTCTCGGAGACGGGGCATTTGATCATCGCCCGGCTGAGTCCCAAAGTCTACGAAGAAATCAGCCGCTGGAAGATGCTCGAGCCGACGGCCACCGCGTTTCAGGATCGGAACGTCGTGTGGAGTCATCCGGCGTTTGCCAACAAATGCGTGTTTGCGCGAAACGACAACGAACTGGTGTGCGCGTCGCTGGCGGAGAAGTGAGGCGTGAGGCGTGAGGAATGGACAGAAGATGTCGCGCGAGAGTGGAAAGTTTGTTTAGCAGTGGGGCTCGCCCCGCGCGTTTCGTCTCGTTCCCACGCTCTGCGTGGGAACGCACGTCGCGACGCTCTGCGTCGCGTGTGAAAGCGCCCGCTGATCGCACGTCGTTCCGCTTATTTCGCCCCTTCAGGGCGACGAAACCTGTTTTTCGGGCCGGTCCCCAGGGCGTTGTCCTGGGCTGTCATATTGCGGCCTTTCAGGCCGCTTTGGTGCTCGCCCAATTTCAAGGCCCAGTTAAGCTAATACGACGCGACAGGGGTCGTTCGTTGGAATGCGCTGCCAGAGAATTCCCGATTAGGGTCGCCCCGTTCGGGGCTTTGCGCTGATTGGACGGCCGTTCCCCAGGCCGATGGCCTGGGCTGACATAGGGACGTCCCTTTGGGACTGACGCGCGTCGCTCACTTCGGTACCAGCTTCACTTCGCGGAGGTCCATGACGGCGACGCCCGGCTTTTTGAGGGGCTTGACGGTCAGCGTGTGGCGGCCGGGTTGATCGAGTTTCAATGTGCCGATTTCGCGGCGGACGAATTTCTGAAACCCGCCGGTGTCTTCGACCGTCACCAGAAGCTTCTGTTCGCCCACGGCGAATTCGACTTCGCTGCCGCCGCTGCCTGTACCGCAGCCCTGCAGGATCTCGACGCGGAACTCGCCCGGCTTCGTCGCCTCGAATTCCCAGCTCGCCCAGTCGTCGGGGCGGACCCAGTAGCCGAGCGTGTTCTTGTGGGGCAGGGGCTCGAAGCGCAGCATCACGCCGTGCACGTCGGCCGACTTCGCGGCGAGTGTGATGCTGCCGTCCTTCGCGGGCGGGTTCGGATGGTAATCGGGATTGGGGCGCATGTCCTGCGCGGCGACCGACTGCCGCCAGGCCCGCAGGCGCGCCGCCAACTGCGCAGCTTTTTCGGGGAACTTCTCGATCAAATTGGTGCCTTCACCCGAGTCGTTCTGCACGTCGAACAGCTCGGTGCGGCCCGTGTCGTAGAACTCGATCAGCTTGTCGTTGCCGTCGCGAATCGCGCCGCCGGGCCGGCCCCCCTGATTGCTGTAATGCGGATAGTGCCAGAACAGAGGTCGCGGTTCGAGGGGCCCTGTCTGTTTGAGCAGGGGGACGACGCTGACGCCATCGACCTGCGCCTTTTCCGGCGGGCGCCCTACGATCTCGCAGATCGTCGGCACGAGATCGATGCTGGAAACGGGAACATCGCAGGTGCTCGCGGCGCGGACACTGCCTGGCCACCTGACGAGCAGCGGCACTCGGATGCCTCCTTCGTAGAGGTAACCCTTTCCTTCGCGGAGCGGAGCGTTCGATGTGGACGGTGTCTTGTCGCCTTCAATGGTCGCCAGGCCGCCGTTGTCAGAGGTGAAGATCACGACGGTGCGGTCGGCGATCTTCGTGTCGTCGAGCTTTTTCATGACGCGGCCCACGCCCTCGTCGAGACTTTCGAGCATGGCCGCGTAGGTCGGATTATTCTGTGGCAGTGCGGGCCGGGGCTGCTCTTTGTACCTGTCCACGATGTCGGGTTTGGCCTGGAGCGGCGTGTGGACGGCGAAGTGAGGCAGGTACAGAAAGAACGGGCGATCGCGGTTGTGCTCGATGAACTTTTCAGCTTCGGCAGAGAGCCGGTCAGTCAGGTATTCCCCCTCCGGGGCCTCGTCGAGTCCGGGAAAGAACTGGCCGTCGCGGCGGAAGGGAGCGAAATAGCTTCGCGTGGAGCCGGCAGGATTCCCGGCGATGTTAATGTCGAAGCCTTGCTTCTGCGGCTCGAAACCGGCGCCGCCGAGGTGCCATTTGCCGATGTGGGCGGTGGCATATCCGGCGTCACGCAGCCGTTCGGCCAGCGTGACTTCTTCAAGAGGCAACTCCTGGCGAAACGGCGGGCGGAGCATGCGCTGCGCGGGCTGATCGGCGCGCCCCGGCAGCCAATCGGTCAGGTGCAATCGGGCCGGGTACTTGCCGGTCATCAGGGCGGCGCGCGTGGGCGAGCAGACGGGGCAGGCGGCATAGGCTTGCGTAAAGCGCATGCCCTCGCGCGCCAGCCGATCGAGTTCGGGCGTGCGATGATATTTGCTGCCGTAACAGTTGAGATCGGCCCAGCCCAGGTCGTCGGCGACGATCAGGATGATATTGGGCGGCCTTTCGTCGGCAGCGCGAGCCGCGGAGGCTGCGAGGGAGAACAGGCCGGCCACGAACAGGACGAAGCAGGACGCTCGGCACACGTGGACAGAGCAAGTCGCAGATTGAGGCAAGAGACCGCTATTCATCGAATTCTTTCGCATTCAATTCCAGGACGGAACAACCGTGCGCTGAACGTGGAAAATTAGCCACGGATGAAACACGGATGAAACACGGATGACGAAAACGGGAGAGATACAGGATTCTTCTTGGCTCAATAGGCAAAGCGCTTGAACTCAACCTTGAGGCGGCCGAAGTTGATGAGTACGCCGACCTTGATTCCGGTGGCGCGCAATTCGTTAAGGAGCTGCGGTTCATCTTGTGGGCAGTAATTCTTCGCAGTCTTGATTTCGACGATCACGCAATCGTTAACCAGAACGTCGGCCTCAAAATGACCGACCTGAACGTTCTTGAAGTATACGAAGATTTGACTTTCAAGTTCTGCCTTGAATCCGCGCGCTATCAACTCGACCTGCATTGCATGCTGGTAAACGGATTCGAGAAATCCGTATCCCAAGGCATTATGGACTTCAAATGCCGCGCCGATAATCTGTTCGGTGATTTCTTCGTGATTCAGGGTCAATTCGCACCTCGTATCCGTGTTTCATCCGTGTTTCATCCGTGGCTAAGTTCATCGTCCGTGGCCAAACGGTTGTCGCCCGGCCGGGGTCGGACTCAATTTGATCGCACCGTTGCCGAAGCGGCAGGATGCCGCTTCTACTTTAGGCGAGCAACTCGCGGACGAGTTTGGCTTTGGTGACGTCGGCGTCGGTGAGGCTGGCGTCGCGGCCGTCGTGCGGGTAGACCAGCTTCTGGTGGTCGAGCCCCAGCGAGTAGAGCAGCGTCGCGTGCAGGTCGTGCACGTTCACAATTTGCTCGACCGATTCGTAACCGAATTCGTCGGTCGCGCCGTGGACGTAGCCCTTCTTAAAGCCTCCGCCGGCAACCCACAGCGAAAAGCCGCGGCGATTGTGATCGCGACCGTCGGTCCCCTGTGAGACCGGCAGGCGGCCGAACTCGCCGGTCCACAGCACGATCGTCGAATCGAGAAGCCCACGTTGCTTGAGGTCTTTGACGAGTGCCGCGCTCGGCTGATCGGACATGGCGCACAACCCTTTCAGGCTCTCGGCATTCTTGCTGTGCGTGTCCCAGGGCTGGCCTTTGAGAAAGATCTGGACGAAGCGCACTCCCTTTTCGATCAGGCGGCGGGCGAGCAGGCAGCGCGTGCCGTACTCTTGAGATTCCTTGCGGTCGAGACCGTACATCTTGCGCGTCTCTTCGGTTTCCTGCGACAGGTCGACCGCTTCGGGGACGGCCAGTTGCATGCGGGCCGCCGTTTCGACGTTGGCCAGGCGCGCGGCCAACTCTGAATTTGTGGGATGCCGGTCGAGATGCCGGCGGTTGAAATCATTGAGCAGCTCAAGCTGCCGCTTCCGCGCGGCAAGCGACGTGCCAGGCGGCGGCGCGAGGTGCAGCACGGGAGTGCCCCCCGCGCGGAACGGGGTCCCCTGATAGACCGGCGGAAGCCAGCCCGAAGACCAGTTCTTGTCGCCGTCGACCGGCAAGCCCCCCGGATCGGACAGCACGACATACGACGGCAGGTTGGCGTTTTCGGAGCCGAGCGCATAAACGACCCACGAGGCCAGCGACGGCATCCCCGCAAAGAGCTTTCCCGAGTGAATCAGCCGCAGGGCCGCTTCGTGATCGACCGATTCGGTGAGCATCGAACGCACGAGGGTGATCTCGTCGGCGATGCCGCCGGTATGCGGCAAGAGCTCGCTGAGCTCCATGCCGCACTCGCCATACTTCCGGAATTCGTAGGGACTTCCCAGCACGTTTCCGGACTGCTTGTCGAAATGCGTTTCGAGGGCGCCGGCGGGATAGGGTTTGCCGTGCCATTTGGTGAGGGCCGGCTTGGGATCGAACAAGTCCATCTGGCTCGGCCCGCCGTGCTGGAACAGGCAGATGACCGACTTGGCCTTGCCGCCTCCGGCCAGCGCAGCCGGTGACGCTGCGCGCTGCCCCGATTCTCCCCGCGCGGTTTCCTGGGCGAGCAGCCAAGTGAGCGCCAGCGGCCCCAGACTGCCGGCGTAACTCGACAGGAATGCCCGACGGGACACATATTCGTCAAATAGCATAGTCACGGGC
>JACQFH010000596.1 GCA_016200145.1 Planctomycetia bacterium
CCCGAGACCTTCGGCGCGACGCTCTATCAAGCCCTGGGCGTACCGCCCGACACCCGTTTCGGCCCCGACGGCTTCAGCTTCCGTGTCAGCGACGGCGAACCGCTCGCGGACCTGTTTTCGTAGATGGCCTGCTCAGGCCGCCCGCAGAATTCGGATGATTATTGTCGCGCGCTCGCCCGCGTCACCTCCGCCTGAAACGCGGTAACCAGGTAGCCCGCCGCGTCAGCAAGGGAACCTACCGCCCCCCATTGCAGCGTCGCCCTATTGCGCGAAACGTCGACGAACATCTGATCCACAGATGACTCAGATTTTCGCAGATTGAACGAAGTTCGATGATCGATCTTAATCTGTGGAAATCTGCGAGAATCTGTGGATGATTCATGCGTCAGCGTACAATTGGGGTATCGACGTATCCCCACTACGAAGCCCAATGTATGTCTGAAACGCCGAGAGCATCCGCATCTATTGAAAGCGGCCGGTCGAGGAGGCCGCTGACCCAGAAGCTGTGGATCGCGGCGGTGGCGGCAGTCATCCTGGCGGCGGTCGGTGTCCACGTACTGCCAGAAAAACGACGGGATCCGGTTCCGGATGTCGGGGCAATCCGCAGCATGGAGGCGACCGTCGACTTACCTGGTCGAGATTCACCGGTGACGTTTCAAATTCCGGCCGCGCACTGGCGTTCGATCCTGTCGTCGCTCCTGCCTGCTGAAGAGGACCCGAACCCTGCCAAATGGGAGTCTGTCGGGAGGCTGCAAATCAAGCTGTCGTGGGGCAAAACGTTCATCATTGACTTGTACGTCGTGAGGGACGGCCCGGGGGCATTCTCGTCTGGCCCGAGTTTGGAAGACCGGACCTACTTCCGCGGCGGGTCAAGCGCCAAACTGGAAAAGGCATTGTCTGAGGCGTACGAGGCCTTCGAAGTGCGCCGCGATTCCGGAACGCGTGCGGGGACAGCATCGCGCGCGATGCCTGAATCGCCGCAGGTGCAGGCTGTGGCGGGAACGTTAAAAGGAATCGTGCGCATGAACGGCGAACCGCCGGCGCGGGAGATTCTCTTCAAGAAGAATGATCCGCACATCCATGACAGTGCCGTTTGTGCCCGGGAGGACTACCTGAGCGACTCGCTGATCGTCAATGAGCAGGCGGGAAACGGCGTGCAGAACGTGTTTATCTACATGCGCAAGGCCCCCGCGGGCTACCGCGCTCCACCGGTTCCCGAAGAACCGGTTGTGCTCACCACACAGGGTTGCCGGTATGTTCCCCATGCGCTCGTTCTGCGCTGCAATCAGACATTGCTGATCAAATCCGAAGACCCGCTTCCGCACAATACCCACATCCGTTCGCAGAGAAACACGCGTTTCGGTGAAGTGATAGCGCCTCGGGCGCGTTTAGGCGATCCGCACGTGTTCGAGAAGCCTGAATCGATTCCAATGTCCATCGTTTGTGATCTCCATGCGTGGATGAAGGCGTATTGCCTGCCGCTCGACCATCCCTTTGTTGCGGTCACTGACGCCGACGGGAAATTTCAGATCGACGCGCTCCCGCCGGGAACCCACACGTTCACCGTCTGGCACGAACAGCCCGGCGATCTGCAAAAAGAGTTGTCGGTCGAAATCCGTGCGGGAGAAGTCACCGAGAAAATGCTGTCGTACGAAAGGAGTGCGTTCGACAAGCGCTGATCGGCACCAAGTATGTCAGCGGCTGTTCTGTGCCTGCTACTCTGAGGGGGGGGGCGATCTCTGGCGGGGCAAATTGCAAATCCGGGCGGCGGTGGCGATAATGGACGTATGAACATCGTTGACCCGGCAACGGCGACGGCGTCGCTCGAGGCATTTCATCCGCTGATTCGGCAGTGGTTTCTGGGGCGGTTTCGCGCGCCGACCGAGCCGCAGGCGGCGGGGTGGCCGCACATTGCGCGAGGTGAACACACGCTGATCGCGGCCCCCACCGGGTCGGGCAAAACGCTGACGGCCTTCCTCGCGGCGATCGACCGGCTGCTCAAGGAATCGCTGGCAGGCACGCTGACCGGGGAGCTGCGGGTGATTTACGTCTCGCCGCTGCGGGCCCTGTCGAACGACATGCACCGCAACCTGGAAGTGCCGCTGGCCGAGATCACCGAGCTGGCCCGGAACGAATTTCCCGATTGTCCGCCGATCCGCGCGGGGCTGCGGACGGGCGATACGCCTGCCTCGCAGCGCGCGGCACTGATCCGCAAGCCGCCGCACATTCTCGTCACCACGCCCGAGTCGCTGTACCTCTTGCTGACGAGCGTCAAAGGGCGCGATCGGTTGCGGAGCGTCGAAACGGTGATCGTCGACGAAATCCATTCGCTCGTACGCGACAAGCGCGGCTCGCATCTTTCGTTGTCGCTGGAACGCCTCGCCGCACTGTCCGAGCGCCCGTTGCAGCGAATCGGCCTTTCCGCCACGCAGCGACCGATCGCCGAAATGGCCGCGTTCCTCGTGGGCAGCGGTGGGTGAGGGGATAGCCAGCTTTGCGAGGAACGAAGACAAGGAGACAAGGAGAGGGGGATACAAGGAGAACGCGCGCGGGACGAAGTCCCGCCACAGTCTCTCCCCCTCTCCCCCTCTCCCGATCTCCCCCTCTCCGATGAAGATCAGCTCACGCCACCGCTCATCGAACCCGCGCCGCCTTCCCCTGCGGATTGCGCCATCATCGACGTTGGCCATCAGCGCGACCTCGACCTGGCGATCGAAGTGCCCAAGAGCGAGCTGGGGGCGGTCTGCATGCATGAGCAGTGGGCCGAGATCAACGCGCGCCTGTGCGAGCTGATCCAGTCGCATCGCAGCACGCTGATTTTCGTGAACACCCGCCGCATGGCCGAGCGGGTCACGCACCATCTGACGCAGCTTCTGGGGGAAGACGCAGTCAGCAGTCACCACGGGTCGCTGGCGGCCGACCGCCGGCACGACACCGAACAGCGGCTGAAAACAGGCCGATTGAAGGCGGTGGTCGCCACGGCGTCGCTCGAACTGGGGCTCGACATCGGGTACATCGACCTGGTCGTGCAGCTCGGCTCGCCCCGCGCGATCGCCACGTTCTTGCAGCGGGTGGGGCGCTCGGGGCATGCGCTGGGACTGGTTCCGAAAGGCCGGCTGTTCGCCCTCACCCGCGACGAGCTGATCGAGGCCATGGCGCTGGTGCGGGCCGTGCGCGCGGGCCGGCTCGACGCCGTCGTCATGCCCAAAGCCCCGCTCGACATCCTCGCGCAGCAGATCGTCGCCGAGGTGTCGTCCGGCGAATGGGGAACCGACGAGCTGTTCGCCCTGTGCCGGCGGGCCTGGCCCTACCGCGACCTCGCGCGCCGCGATTTCGACCGCGTCGTGCAGTTCCTGAGCGAGGGCTTGTCGAGCACGTCGGGGCGCGGGCGCGTCTATCTGCACCACGACCAGGTGGGTCGGCGGGTGAGGGCCCGTCCGGGGGCGAGAATCGTCGCCGCGTCGAACGGCGGTGCGATCCCCGAAATCGCTTCGTACCGCGTCGTGGCTGAGCCAGAAAAGAC
Organism: Planctomycetia bacterium; assembly: GCA_016200145.1. Taxonomy (GTDB): domain Bacteria; phylum Planctomycetota; class Planctomycetia; order Planctomycetales; family Planctomycetaceae; genus JACQFH01. The sequence continues at coordinate 3,524 of JACQFH010000596.1, forward strand.
AGTCGTCGGCACGCTCGACGAAGACTTCGCCAGCGAGAGCCAGGCGGGAGAGATCTTTCTGCTGGGGAACACGTCGTGGCGCATCCTCCATGTTCGCGGCAACGACGTGACGGTCGCCGACGCGAAGGGCGCGCCGCCGTCGATTCCGTTCTGGCGCGGCGAAGCGCCGGGCCGGACGATCGAGCTGTCGGAAGAAGTCTCGCTGCTGCGAGAAGAGCTCGAACGGCGGATCGACGACCCAGCCGCGGCCGAAGAGTGGCTGAGCGCCGAGTGCTGCGTTCCCGCTGAGACGGCGCACCAGGCCGTGGAATATGTGCGGGCCGAGAAAAGCGCGCTGGGGCTCGTCCCCAGTCAGCGGCGGATCGTCTTCGAGCGGTTCTTCGACGAGTCGGGGGGGATGCAGATGGTCATCCATGCCCCGTTCGGAGCGCGCATCTGCAAGGCGTGGGGGCTGGCGATGCGGAAACGGTTCTGCCGCTCGTTCGACTTCGAGCTGCAGGCCACGGCCGACGACGACGGATTCGTGCTGTCGCTCGGTCCGCAGCACAGCTTTCCGCTGGAGAGCATGTTCGGGATGATGAACACCCGCAACGCCCGGCAACTGCTGGAACAGGCGCTGCTGTACGTCCCCACGTTTCAGACGCGCTGGCGTTGGAACGTCACGCGGGCCCTGCTCGTGCAGCGTTTCAAGGACGGCAAGAAAGTGCCGCCGGCGCTGCAGCGGTTTCGGGCCGACGACCTGCTCACGGCCGTCTTCCCCAAGCTTACCGGCTGCCAGGAAAACGTGACGGGCGATCTGGAAGTGCCCGACCATCCGCTGGCGATTCAGTCGATGCACGATTCGCTGCAGGAAGCCCACGATCTGGAGGGGCTGCTCAAGGTCCTGGCGAAGATTGAAGCGGGGCAGATCGAGCTGATCGCCCGCGACACGCGCGAGCCTTCGCCATTCTGTTACGAATTGCTGAACGCCGATCCATACGCGTTTCTCGACGGGGGCGAGATCGCCGAGCGCCGCACCCGCGCCGTCGCCACGCGCCGTTCGCTGACGGTCGAGAGCGTGAGCGACCTGGGGCGACTCGACCCGGCGGCAATCGCGCGCGTGCGGGACGAAGCCCAGCCGCTCGTGCGCAGCGCCGATGAGCTGCATGATGTGCTGCTCAGTCGGATTGTCGTGAACTGCGAGGGACAAGAAGAGCGAAGAGAGAAGAGCGAAGAGCGAGGGGAGGACAGCGAGCAGCGAGGAGCGAAGAACGAAGTGAGACAAGCGATTGAGGGTGAGACCTCGAACGACAATCTCTCTTCGCTCTTCTCTCTTCGCTCTTCGACCGTCCCGCTCTGCGCCTCCCTCGCCGCGGCGCGGCGCGCCACCACGATCCGCCGGCCGGGGCGGTCGGCGCAATGGGCGGCGGCTGAGCGATTGCCGGCGGTGTTTGCCGCGTTTCCTGATGCGGTCGCCGATCCGCCGCTGGAAGTGCCCGCCGAGATCCGCCGCGACTGGACGGCGGAAGAGGCCCGAGTTGCCATGGTGCGGGGCCTGATCGAAGTCAGCGGCCCGGTGACCGCCAGCGAAGTCGCCGCACAATTGGGCATCGAACACAGCCAGGCCGACGCCTCCCTCGAAGCGCTCGAAGGCGAAGGTGTCGTTCTGCGCGGCCGGTTTTCAAATCCGAAATCCGATCCCGGCGCCCCGGAAACAAATCCGAAATCCGAAATCCCAGATCCGAAATCTGACGACGGGGGAGCGGCAGAACCACAGCCAACGCACCCGGGGACTGACGTCCCCGGCTTGCAGGGGGAGATTGAGTGGTGTCACCGGCGGTTGCTCGCGCGGATCCATCGATTGACGATGGAGGGCTTGCGGCGCGAGATCGAGCCGGTGACGGTCGACGTGTTCATCCGCTTCCTGACACGGCACCACGGCCTCTTGCCCGGCTGGAAGCGGGCGGGGGCCAGTGGCGTCTTCGAGGCCGTGTCGATGCTGCAGGGGACCGATCTGCCGGCGATCGTCTGGGAGCGCGACGTGCTCGCCGGACGGATCGAGAAATACCGCCCCGACCTGCTCGATGAACTGTGCCTGACCGGGGAGATCGGCTGGGGGCGGCTCTATCCCGCAAAGCGCACGCCCGATCGCGCGCGGCCCCTGGCCAGCCTGACCCGCGTCGTGCCGATGTCGCTGTTTTTACGGACCGACCTCGGCTGGCTCGACGAGAACGCCCAGGAAGCCGATCTCGATGCGCTCAGCAGCCCGGCACGTCAGGTACACGCTTTGCTTGCCACGCACGGCGCAATGTTCGCCGCCGATCTGCTGGCGGCGACCCGTATGCTCCCCGCGCAGCTCGGCGACGTCTTGGGCGAACTGGTCTCGCAGGGCCTGGTGACGGCCGACGGGTTCGCCGGCCTGCGGGCCCTGATCAGCGCCCGCTCGTCGGATGAAACGTCGTCCCCCGCGCGAATCACCCGCCGCCGCGCACCGCTTGCCGGCGCGGGGCGTTGGTCGTTGTGGCGACGCGTTTCAGCGTTGGATGGCAAATCCGCAAGCGAGGGCAGAGGGGAAGACAAGGAGAGGAGGAGAGGGGGAGAGATCGTAGCGGGACTTCGTCCCGCGCGCGTTCTCCTTGTCTCCCCCTCTCCCCCTCTCCCCGTTTCGATTCCCGGCGAATCAGACTCTCAATCGACCAGCCCGCCTGCCCGGCAACCCGACGACCGCACCACATCCTGGGTTTGGCAGCTTCTCCGCCGGTGGGGGGTCGTGTTCCGCGATCTGCTCGAGCGCGAGCCCGGCGCGCCGCGCTGGTTCGAATTGCTGCAAGTGCTGCGGCGCCTCGAAGCGCGGGGCGAGATTCGCGGGGGCCGGTTCATCACCGGGGTGGCCGGCGAGCAGTTTGCTCTGGGGGATACGGTGCGCCTGCTGAGACAGATTCGCGATGACGGCCCCAGGCAGGAACTGGTCGTCGTCGCCGCGGCCGACCCGCTGAACCTCGTCGGCATCCTGACAAAGCACGACCGCGTAACGAGCAACGCGTCGAACCGCGTGGCTTGGCTCGACGGCGTTCCCGTCGCGGCCCTGATCGCCCGCGAAGTGCATTACCTCGCCGAGCCGACCGACGAGCTCAAAAAGATCCTGTGCGACGGCCGTGTGCTGCACCGCCACGGCCGGGCTGATCGCGTCGAAGACCCCGCGGCAACAAACGGCGCCGATCACGGCGCGCCCAAGAACGGCGCGGATGCGCCGCCTCGCACCAAGCGCCGGTCGCAGAAATCGCTGTTCCCCGGCACGATCCCCCGTCCGTTCATCCGGTGATGATCGGGAATCGTTTAACCGCAATACCGTTCGGCGAAGAGCAGATGTTCAGGAGTCTGCCCGTAAGCCGGAAAAGGCTGGCAAGCTGGAGATTCAATCTGGGTAAGTTGCGATCCTCAAAATCCCTTCGCCGAACGGTATTGCGTTTAACCGCGACCCGGACGCCATTTCTGAAAGTCGGCGCACGCCGACTTTGTCAGGAATGGCCACAGGGGAGCGCGTGTCGAACGTCGCTCGATCCGGCGATTTTCACTTGTACGCCCATTCACGGCGTCTTTGGTCAGGTCCAGTTGCGTTTTGTGGGCAACCAGCCGGCGATACGCGCTCCCGACCACCGCTATCCGCGGCGGTGCCCGGGTCGCGGTTAAACGCAATACCGTTCGGCGAAGGGATTTTGAGGATCGCAACTTACCCAGATTGAATCTCCAGCTTGCCAGCCTTTTCCGGCTTAC
>JACQFH010000586.1 GCA_016200145.1 Planctomycetia bacterium
CCGAATTCGCCCCCCCACAGGACGAGCGTATCATCGAGCAGGCCGCGGGCCTTGAGGTCGGTGAGCAGTCCTGCGATCGGCCGGTCGACCTCCAGCGCATTGCGACTGTGGTCGGCCTTCAGGTTCTCGTGCTGGTCCCACTTGTAACTGTGCGTGACCTGCACGAAACGGACACCCTGCTCGACAAAGCGCCGCGCCATCAGGCATTGTCGACCGAAGTTCACCGTCGCCGGGTTATCGAGTCCGTACAGTTTGTGCATCGACTCGGGCTCGCGGCCTAAGTCCTGCAACTCGGGGGCGGCGGTCTGCAGGCGAAACGCCAGCTCGAACGAGTTGATCCGGCTCTCGAGCGTCGAATCGGGACCGGTTGCCGCCAGGTTGTCGTTGTTGAGCTGACGGACCAGGTCGAGCTCGATCCGCTGCACGTCGCGGGGCGTTCCCTCGGAATTCACTATGAAAGGAATCTTGGCCTGGTCGGAAGAAATGCCTGCGTTCCCGAGCGCGGTCGCGGCGTAAACGGCGGGCAGAAAGGCTGAGCTGTACGCGTTGACCCCGCCGTGCGTGAGCGTCGGGCAGATCGTGATAAAGCCAGGCAGGTCCTGATTCTCGGTCCCCAGGCCGTAAGTGATCCACGAGCCCATGCTGGGGCGCACGAACGTGTCGCTGCCGGTGTGCAGCTCGAGCAGGGCGCCGCCGTGCCGTGAATTCGAGCCGTGCATGCCGTTGATGATGCACAGGTCGTCGACGCGCTCGGCCAAGTGCGGGAACAGCTCGCTGACCCAGGCGCCGCTCTGACCGTACTGGCGAAACTTGAACGGCGATTTGAGCAGGTTGCCGGTCTGGGCCGAAAAGACGCGCGGCTTGGCGAACGGCAGGGGCTTGCCGTGGTCGCGCTCGAGCAACGGCTTGTAATCGAACGTATCGACCTGCGACGGACCGCCGTGCATGAAGAGAAAGATGACCCGCCGGGCCCGCGGCGCGAAATGAGGTTCGCGGGGCGCAAGGGGGTTGCCCCCGGCTAAATCCGTGGCGCGGGCCGATCCCGCGTCGGCGTTCAGCAGGCCTGCCAGCGCCAGGTAGCCGAACCCGGCCGCCGATTGCCGCAGCCAGTCGCGCCGGTTCAGGACCGGATCAAATTCATTACAGCCGCAGGTAGTCATGAGATATCCATTGTAATCATCTCGCTCCGCGAGATGACTACTTTACGCGAATTCTTCACTCCACGTACACAAATTCATTGGCCGACAAGACGGCGCGGCAGAGGGCCTGCCAGGCCTTCAGGCGCGCGTCTTCGGGAGGCGCCTGCCGCGCGGCTTGGGCTGTTTGGTATTGTTCTACGAACTGCAGCGCACGCGATACTTCGGCCGTCGTCGCCGGTCGGGCATACGCGCGCTCGTAAATCGTCTGCACGCGGGCCGAATCATCGCCGGTAGCGGCCTGCAGCAGCCTTTGGGCAAAACCTCGCGTCGCCTGCGACACGAGCGGGCTGTTCATCATGAACAGGGCCTGCGGCGCCACGGTCGTGGCGTCGCGGCGGCCGCTCATGACGCTCGGGTCGGCGAAATCGAACGCTTGAAACACCTCATACAGGGCGCTGCGGACAACCGGCAGATACACCGACCGCCGCCGGCTGTCGTACAGCCCTGCCGGCAACAGCGAACCGGTGCCGGTGACGTACTGCCGGTTGGGCGTCGGCAGCAGCGATCCGCCCGCGTCGCAGTTAAGCTCGCCGCAAGCCGCCAGGATGCCGTCGCGCAGCGCCTCGGCTTCGAGCCGCCGACGATTGGCGCGCCACCAAAGGCGATTTTCGGGATCGATCTGCACGGCCGCCGCATTCCCCGCGGCGCTCATCTGATACGTGGACGACAGCATGATCAGCCGGTGCAGCGCCTTGAGCGACCAGCCCTGTTCCATGAAGCGGTGCGCGAGCCAGTCGAGCAACTCCGGATGCGTGGGCCGTTCACCCAGTGTCCCGAAATTGTCCGGTGTCCGCACGAGCCCATCGCCGAAATGCCACAGCCAGACGCGATTGACAATTACGCGGCTCGTGAGCGGATGCTGCGGCCGCACGAGCCAGGCCGCCAGCTCGCGGCGTCCGCTGCGGGCGGCGTCAATCGGCTGGCGGTCGCCCGGAAAGATTGCCGGAAACCGCCGCGGGACCGCTTCCCCGAGCGAAAGGTGACTGCCGCGCAGGTGAACCCGCAAGTCTTCAACCTTGCCCTCGGCGACAGCCATTGTCTCCGGCAGCTTGGGCAGTGCCTCTTGCAACTCCTTCACCTCGCCGCGCAGGCGGGTCAGCGCTGCGCGATCTTCCGCCGCGTAGTAGTTTTCGAATTCTTTTGGGATTTCGAAAGGGCCTTTGGGATCGTAGAGCAGCTTGCGGAGCGATTCGAGCGCCGTGTCGGGCAACTCCTTCGCGCTTGAATTTTCTGGTGCAGTCTGCTGTGCCTGCCAGGCGCGATCGGCCTCGGCCAGCAGGGCCCCGTAGCGCACGGCAAGATCGTGCGGCGACCGTGGATCGCCTTCAAGTAATCGTGCCGTGAGCGGAGACGAGTCGCCGGCGGGCAATTTGCCTGTCTCGCGATAGGCATGCCAGACCGCCAGCGGCGCGGGCCCCCCTTCGGCTGGCTTGTCGAGGAGTTTCACCCAGTGCGACACGAATTCCGGCTTCAGGCGGTAACCGCTGGCAGGTGGCGCACGGTTCGCCAATGGTTTCCTGTCGGCGTCGAGTCCGCGAGCCAGCAGCAGCTTATCAATGTGAGGAAACGGGCCTGCGCATTCCAGGCGGACGACGTTGTTCCCGGCTTTTAATGGGAATAGCCCCGCGATCTCCCAGGTTTGCGTGTCAGGGTTCCAGCTCCCGGTGACGCGTCCGGCGGCGTCGCTTTTCACCAGTTCGTCGTTGATGATCAGCTTGATCGGCCGCGCGCCGGCCGCCGCATAGCGGATTTCGAGCTGGTACACGCCTTCCGCATTCAGCGGCACGTCGTACTCGGTGAAATTAGGGAGCTCTCCCTTGTTGACGAGCACGCCGATTCCTTCGCCGTAGCCGGTCGTCACCTTGAGGACGTTTCCGCGGGCGAATTCCTCGGCTTCAACAACCTGGGCCGCGCGCTCGCGAATCGTAGCCGGATCGGCGCCGATCGGGCGGGCCGATTTGAGCAGGTCAGCCCATTCGAGGTCTGCGGCGGCAGCGAGCAGGTAATCGGCCGCGTGCGAACGCGCCTCGCGCAGCAGCCGCTGGTTGGCCGAATCGACGACGCGGTTCACTTCTGCCTGCTTGTCGTTGATTTTTTTCTGATGGTCGTCGCGCTCGCGGATGGCCTCCGGGCTCGCCAGGGGCCGTTCGTGCCAGCGGGCCACGACAGTGAACGTATCCATCGTTTGCGTACTTTTGAAAATCCCCGCCAGCGAGTAGTAGTCTTCGATCGGGATCGGGTCGAACTTGTGCGCGTGACACCGCGCGCAGCCCAGTGTCAGCCCCATGAAGGCGCGGCCGATCGTATCCACCTGCTCGTCGACGATGTCCATCTGCATCTTCATTGGATCATCCTCGGCGAGCATCTTGCCCCCCAGGCACAGAAAACCCGTGGCGATCAGGCCTTCGAACGGACCCGCGCCCGGCTCAGGGGGGAGCAGGTCGCCTGCGATCTGTTCTTCAAGGAACCGGTTGAACGGCTTGTCGCTGTTGAATGCGGTGATCACGTAATCGCGGTAGCGCCAGGCGCTCGCATAGGCCAGGTTTTCGTCGAGGCCATTCGAATCGGCGTACCGCGCCACGTCGAGCCAGTGGCGGCCCCAGCGCTCGCCGTATCGTGGCGACGCCAGCAACCGATCGACCACTTTCGCAAATGCGTCGGGAGTCTCGTCGGCGAGAAAATCGTTCACCTCGTCGACGGTCGGAGGCAGCCCGGTGAGATCGAACGTCGCCCTGCGGATCAGGGACCGCTTGCCGGCCGGCGGCGCGGGGGCCAGTCCCGTTTGTTCCAATCGGCTGAGAATGAAACGATCGATCGTCGACCTGGGCCATACCTCATTGCCCACAGAGGGCGGCGCCGGGTCAACCGGGGGTTGAAACGCCCAGAACGCCCGCTGTTCAGGCGTGATCTGTTCTGATTGCGGTTTCGCCGATGTTCCTCCGGCTGGCGCGCTGTTCGGCCAGGGGGCGCCCAGTTTGACCCAGTGGGTGAGATCGGCAATCTCCCGCTCGGGAAGCTTCGACTTGGGAGGCATCTTGATGTCAAAGGCATAGCCGATCACCTGGACCAGCAGGCTTTCGTCAGGCTTTCCCGCCACGACCGCGGCGCCGGAGTCGCCCCCTTTCAGAATCGACGCCTGCGAATCGAGCCGCAAGTTTCCCTTCTGTTTTTCGGCCCCGTGACACTCGAAACAGCGCTCGGCGAGAATCGGACGGACCTTGTTCTCGAAGAACTCGATCGCCTTGGGATCGGCCACTGGAATGGCCGATTTGGTGTCGTTCGGTTTCTCGTCGCCGCGCCCGGTGTGGGTCAGTAGGGCAAGCAGCACGGCCGCTCCCCATGCGCGCACCAGCGGCGACGAGGGCCGAAGCGCGAAAATAATCATAAGAATCTGCACATATCTCAATATCCCCGGCGTTCGACGAGCCGTCAAGGTGCTTCGTCGGGCAGGTTTCCAACCTGCCTGGATTTCGCTGCG
>JACQFH010000583.1 GCA_016200145.1 Planctomycetia bacterium
ACGGTATATCCCTCGTCGCCGCGAACGTCGGGGTCGACACCATGTTCCAGAATGAGCTTCAAACCATCGGGCAACTTGGCGCTCAGGAGCACGCTATTCCACCACGGATCATCGCGCTTTCGCGTGATATGCGGCAGGCACATCCGCACGATTTCCTCGCTGCCGGCGGCGGCCCACAGCATCGGCTCGGCCAGGTCGGTCAGCGTCGGTTCATCAATATTCAGGCTGTATGCCTTTAGGGTCCCGTCGAGGATCGACTGCGCGGTTTTCAGGTCCCTTTCGCCCGCGACCTGTTCAACCGTGATCCGCGCGCCATGTTTGCGAAGCAGCGCTTGCATCTCGCCGTCCCCCGTGTCGCCGGCGATGCCGAGCGCATCGCCGGAGGCGAATACGATGGCATTGACGTCGGCGCCGCGCGCGAGCAGCAGTTCGGCGATTTCAGGGCGGCCACACATCGCGGTGAACCACAGCGGCATGCCCCAGCTCAATGGAGTGCCATCTTCGCCGGGAACGGTCTCGTCGGGATCGAGTCCCAGGTCGAGGAGCAACGACACCATGTCCGGGCGGTTGACGCGCACGGCAATACTGAGCAGGCCGCCGCGCAGGTGATGAATCTCGTTCAGCAGCTTCCCTTGCTGGTGCATCTGGCGAACCGCCTGACCGTCGCCGGTCGCGACGGCGGCGCGCAGCGTCAGCTTTGCACCCCGGGCGCGCAACAGACTCGCGGTTTGATCGAAGCCTTGCGGTCCCTTCGCCGAGTTCTCCAGGTAGCTGAAATGCCGACCGTGGGCGGACCAGCCGGCGACGATCGCGGCATAATCGAGCGGCGTCTTGCCGGGAACATTTGCCGCGGAAGCGCCCAGGGGGACGTCAAACTGCGCCTCGGCATCGACCCGCGCACCATGATCGAGCAGCCAGGCCATCATGCCGGTGTTGTGCGTCCATGCGGCGACGTGCAGCGGCGTCGCCCCGAACAGGCTGCAGGCCCCGACCAGGGAAAGGTCGCTTTCAAGGATGTTGATTGCTTCTGCGCAGCGGTCCTGCAGAATCGCTTTGTGGATGTCGTCGATTTTTGAGCTGACTGTGGCGCCAGGAGAGCTCGTCTCTTTGCGGCGGCGTTCTTCCTCCCGCTCAATGATCGCCACGATCTCGTCATAAGCGCGGTCTTTGGCGATCGCGTACGCGGTGGTTGCACTGCGGTGCGGCCAGATGCCTTTGCGGGCGTCGGAGCCCAACTCCATCAGGACACGTGTCATTTCCACGTCGCGCTTCAGGACCGCGGCGTGCAGGGGGATTCGCTCGCCCTGTTCGCCATCCGAAGAGAGGCTCGCCAGGTCGGGCCGCGCCCTGGCCAGCCGGCGAACGGTGGCGACGTCACCCGCTTCGACGGCTTCGCAGAACGCCGTGATGTTGAAGCCATCGACGTGCTGTTTGAGCGCGGTCCAGCTCGGGAATCCGTAGGCTCGCGCGAGGACTCGCTGCGCGTCGGCAAGTGCGAAATTCGTCGGATCGGGGCTCTCTTCGAATCGACCGATTTCAGCCGCGGCTGCGGAATGACCGGCTTTGTACGCTTTCAGCAGGTCCTTTGCCTGCTTGCGAAGCTGGGCCAGATTCGGCCGGGCCGGAAGAGTGCGCGTGGGCGCAGAATGGGGACGAGGCATGACAACCTCCTTTCCGCGGCGGTTTGCCGCAAGGCTCGGTGTCCGCGTCGCGAACCGAAAGAAGGTCAGCCGACAGGAAAGTTAATCGCCTTCAACAGGTGGGCTCAGCCCTTTCCGCGGACACAGCAGCGCCCTGCACGCTGGACTCCAGTTTATCAGGCCAGGCGCTTTTGTGAACCGAAAGCCCGAGAATGTGCCGGCTCGATGTTGTGAATGCCAATTACAGCGCGGGATCAGAAATGCGGGTTGGCAAATCGCCCGAGCTTTCCGGCCAGATCACCAGGATCGCGGCCGCGATTGACACCGCCAGAGCCGCGCTCTTGAGCAGCCGGGAAGATTGATAGAGCATCACGACGGCCGATGGGTTGATCACAGTCTGACCGGGGCCGAAGATTTCCAGAAGATTCCGATAGATGACCGCATAGTCCGCAGAAATCATTCCAAGTGCGACAGCCACGAGCAACAAGGTGGCCCAGCGTCGCAACAGGCCGATTCTCGTGTTCCATAAACTGACCAACGCGTACAACAGGGCCGTCCCGAGGAGGGTCATCGCGAACCCGAAGTAGGGCGGCAGGAAGAACGTGGGGTGGCTGAATTTATTCAAGGGCGGCCGATCGGTCAGCAGCGAGTCCAGCACGTTGAGAACCGTGGCAACAAAGAACATCGCCACTCCGACCCAGGTGCACAGGCAGAACCGGAGAAGTGCCAGACAAAGTCGTTGCATCTGTCGATTCTCCCGAAACATTGGTGGGTCGATTGCCTTATACCGCCCCCGGCTTACAATCGACCACGTGCCCAACCGAGCCCCAGGGCCGGAGCGATGTATTATGCAGATTCCGCCGCTGGCTGCGATCAGAAAGCAATGTGTCGCAGATCGGTTGTCGATCCCCCGCCGGCAGTTCGTGCAATGTGGGGCGCTCGGAGGTTTGCTGACGTTGCCCGAGCTGCTCCGCGCTGGGAACATCGCACGCCAGGAGCGGTCGTGCATCTTCATCGTTCAGCAAGGAGGTCCCAGTCACATCGACACCTGGGACATGAAGCCCGATGCACCGCTCGAAATTCGCGGCGCGCTGCGGTCCATTCCTACGACGGTGCCGGGGACACAGGTCTGCGAGCTTCTTCCCCGGCTGGCGGCGCGGGCGGACAAGTACTGCATTTTGCGCACGCTGTGCCACACCAGCAACGACCATGACGCCGGGATGCACATGTTTTTGACCGGCCGCAGTGCCCCGGCAGCCGATGCTCCCTATCTGGGTTCGATCGCCAGCCGACTGCAACCCGCGACGCGCAATTTTCCCTCGTACGTCTGGATTCAGGAACTGGAGTTTCAAGGTTCGGCCAGCGCCCGTTACTCGTCGGGGGGACACCTGGGACCCGCACATGCGCCGTTTCTCATCGGTCGAGGGACTGAGAATTTCGCCAATCCGGCCTTTCAGGTCAGCGCACTCGACCCGCCGGAGGGGGTCAGCAATGAGCGGCTGCTCGCACGCAGGCGCTTGCTCGATTCCGTGTCGCCCACGACGGGGAAAACGACAAGCCTCGCGATCGCCGACACTCACGAGAACTTTCAGGAACGGGCCTTCGATTTGGTCGCCGGGCCTGCGGCGCGTCAGGCGTTCGATCTTTCTCGCGAACGGGTCGAAGTTCGTGATCGCTACGGTCGGCATCCTCTGGGACAGAACCTGCTGGCCGCGCGTCGGCTGATCGAAGCCGGCGCTCGACTTGTGAGCGTCAATGCCTTCACGGGGTTCGAGCCCAATACGAAGTGGCCACCAGTCGTGAATGTGTGGGACATGCACGGCGCGCCCAATCGACCCGAAGTCGGAATTTTCAGCGAGAACACCTACGGCCTGCCGTGGTGTCTGCCACGACTCGACGACGCGGTGTCGGCCCTGCTGGACGACCTTGACCAGCGGGGTTTGCTGGACACGACGCTGGTTGTGCTGGCGGGAGAGTTTGGACGCACACCGCGCGTAAATGCGCAGTTCGGGCGCGACCACTATTGCCAATGTTTTTCGGCAGTTGTGGCCGGGGCGGGCATACGCGGCGGCGCGGTTTTTGGTCGATCCGACAAGAACGCCGCTTTCCCGGCCGACTGGCCGGTCTCACTCGAGGACTTCAGTGCCACACTATTGGCCGCCATGGGCATCGCTCCGGGGACACCTCTGGATTCCACCGACTTCACCCGTCGCGCCGGCAGCGGCGAGCCGATACGCGAGTTGTTCGGCTAGGGTGCAGCGTATGTGAAAATCAGTTGTGACTTGTCCTCGACGCACCGAACCAGTTCGACGATCAGCATCGCGTCCCGGGTCGATCGAAACGGGACTTCGGCGTCACGCCGCGACATCCTGCCAGATCGCGAGGTTGTACGGATCGGGGATGTCTTCGTACGCCAGGCAGACGGCGTCTTCGGGGCGGAAGAAATTCGCCAGGTAGCCCTCGACGGCGAACGCGTGCCGGGGAATCTGGTCCCAGTCGGGGCGGGAAAACAGTTTGTCGTGCCGCGCCCACCAGAACGTTCCCGAATAGTGCCAGCCGTGCCAGGGGCGGCGCAACAGTGAGCCGGGCTTTCGTGGCTGCCCGAACGACAGCTTCACGAATTCGCCACGCCGCTTGGCGATTCCCACACAGGGCCAGCGGCCCAGCAGCTCGCGGACTTCGTCGATGCGGTCGAGATTGTGGTGATAGAGCGCAGCCGTCCAGGGGCGGACGATCCGCTGATCGAGGTGCGACACTCCCTTGGCGTGCGCGTAGAACACGGCTTCGGCCGGATCGGTCGAGGCGATCTCGCGCAGGGCCGAAACGAAATGACGCCCTTCGCGCAATTCCGGATCATTGGGGGCAAATCGCAGCTCGACGTCGTGTCCGGCAAACTCGGCCGCCACGACTTCGGGCGGATCCATCGTCCTGCCCCCGCTCGACTTGACGACGGTGATGATTCGCCGGCCGTTGAAATGGTGCAGGCGTTTGAGCAATTCGCCGACGTTCCATTGCCAGACGCGATCCGGATGCCGAATCGGCGTCACGTGGTAGACGAGATTGAGTCGCGTCACGGGGCGAGTGACTCGCAGCCCCCATAGTCCCGCGGGGCATCTCTCCAACGGATCGGCCAGCGCCCGCTCGAAGGCTTGGCGACGCAGGCCGTCGCCTGCGGATTTCATCAGCGAACACGCCGATCCGTCGAAATGACGGCAGGACTGGCAGAACTGACCGAGGAGGTGGTTGATCTCCGCAGGCAGGCGGGCTGAAACGGCCGCCGCGCTGCGCACTCCCCGAGCTGCTTTCCGTTCGCTCAATCGAACGACCGAGCGGACGACATCTTCGCGCGTGGCGGCGGCAGCTTGGCGATCGGCGGACCGGCGAAACAGGCTCTGCACGCTGCGCGACACTTTCGACACGGCCCGGGCCCACAGCATCGCCGGCCCCTCGTTGAGGCAGATCTCCAGCGTCTTGCGCACGGCTCGGCGCAGAATTCTGAACGGGCCAGACCGGGGAATGAACCAGCCGATGAAATTCCGCGCCCGGCACGCAAGCTGGTACTCGGCCGACCGCTGGATGGCATCCAGGCGGGCCTCGGCCAGGAACAGCGCCCGGACGGCGTCGTGCGAATCGCGTTCGATTCGATCACCCGTCACCTGCCGGCCGTCGTCGCCCATTCCCTGGCTCCCCCTCCGAAGAGCGCGAACCGTAGCCCGCATTGGAATTTGCGTCAAGAGCGCAGGTGCAGTGCCCCGGCCGGTTCCAAGCGGCCGGGACACTTCCGTATTCAACTTGCGGGCCTAGGGGTCAATTGCTACAAGGCGGCCGGAGAAACGCCGAAAATGGGCCGGATTCCCGACCTCGGGCAGACAGGCATGCCCTTCTTCACCTGCATTGTACTCAGTCACGACAAGCCGGCGCGCGTCGCCGAAGCGCTGGCGAGCCTTGCTGCGCAGACCTTCACCGACTGGGAAGCGATCGTTTTCGACAGCGGCGTTCTAACGGATCGCGGCTTTTTCGAAAACCTGCTGGTTGCTAAAGATCCACGTTTCCAGTTCGTGCGCTCGTGGGAGACCGAAGAGTTGCGCCGGTCGAAAACGATCGCCTCGTGGTGCTTCAACGAGTGCTTTCGCCAGAAGATGGTCCGAGGAACCTGGGTGACCTATCTCTGCGACGACGACCTGCTCTATCCCGGCGCCCTCGCGGCGTTTCACGATCACGTGCAGAATCATCCCCAGACGCGGGTCATGTACGCCTCGATCGACATGACGGTCATCAATCCCCAAGGCGAGCGATTGCTGCTGCGCGAAAGCATCGCCCGTGAAATGAAGGGGGCGTGCTGCCGTGGAGGCCGGCTCGACGGCGAAGTCGACTACCTGCAGCTCTGCCATCACGTCGATGCGCTGAATGTCTTTCCGAACGACGAATACTGGCCCGAAGACCGGGCCGTGATCCGCCACGCCGACGGCGTGTTTCTGGAACAGATCGGTCGGCACTTCCCCATCGAGCCGGTGGACGCAAAAATCGGCGAGAATCGCAAGGTGCCGGAAAGCCTGAACGACGGCGGCGAAAGGCTGGCCGTGCTCGAGCGGCTGTGCCGGCGGGCCGAGCGGATCCGGCGCCTGCGGAAACGGCTGGGGATCGTGGATGGCATGCTGGTGCGAAGCGGGGTCGCCGGCCTGATCCGGTCGGTCGCCCGGCGGATGCCGGGGCTGCGCTGATGTCTGCTCCAGAAAATTCCGAATTGCAGGCTGGCGGGAACCGCGTCGCGGTCATCACTGTCAATTATCATTCAGAGCATTACCTGCAGCAGTGCCTGACGGCGCTGGCGCGTCAGTCGTATCAGCCCGACCGCGTGGTCGTCGTCGACAACGGCAGCAATCCCGACCGCCTCGATGAGATTCTGGGCGGCTACCCGCGGGTCGAGCTGCTGCGGATGCCCGAAAACGTCGGCTTCGCGTCGGGAAACAACCGGGCTGTCGACCACATTACCGACTGCCGCTGGATCGTGCTGCTCAACGTCGACACGATCCCCGAGCCCGACTGGCTGAAGGCCTTGATGGACGCCGCGAACCGGCACCCGGAGTGCGTGTTTTTCGGCAGCCTGCTGATGATCGCAAATTCGCCCGAGCTGATCGACGGCACGGGAGATGTTTACCACTGCAGCGGCCGGGCGTGGCGCCGCGACCATGGCGAACCGGTCGCGCGGGGACACCTCGCCACCAGCGGCACCGTCGCACCGTGCGCTGCCGCCGCCATGTACCGGTATGACGCGTGGGTCGCCGCAGGGGGGCTCGACGACAGCTACTTCTGCTATCTGGAAGACATCGACCTGGGACTGCGCCTGCAACTGGCGGGACACAAGTTTCTGCACGTACCGGAGTCGGTCGTGTATCACGTCGGTTCCGCGGTGACGCGGCGACACAGCCCGCATTACGTGTACCACGGACAGCGCAACCTGGTCTGGACGTTCGTCAAGAATATGCCGGGCCGCCTGTTCTGGAAGTACCTGCCGCAGCATCTGCTGCTGAACCTGCTGTCGGTGGTGTGGTTCATTTTTCGCGGCCGCGGGTTGTCGGTATTGCGGGCCAAGTGGGGCGCGCTGCGGGGTCTGCCCCGCGCCTGGAGGCAGCGCCAGGCCATCCAGAAGAGCCGGCAGATCTCGGTCGAAGAATTCGATCGCCTGCTGGCGCATGGCCTGGCGGGGCTGCTGAGAGGGTCGCAGGCTCCGTCACCCTGATTTGGGTCCTTTTTTGCGAGTGCAGTGCCCATACCAACCCGAAGCGCAAGTTTTGAAGTTGCGCTTTTTCGGACCGTTTCTCCGTAAGTCGGTATTGTCAAAAGCGAAGCTCCTCCGCATCTTTCCTGCGCCGGATTGGTTTCAAGGCACAGGGAGAGGAAGGAGCCTCGCGATGGTGATTGTGCAGGA
>JACQFH010000590.1 GCA_016200145.1 Planctomycetia bacterium
CAGACCGGCCCCATCGCCCGGGCGATCGCCTCGCGCTGCTGCACGCTGCGCGGGCCGCCGGCGAACAGGTCCCAGACTCCGCCGCCGAAATCAGCGCCGCCCAGCACGGCATAAAGCATCAGACCCGCCAGGGCGCTGGCGGCCGCCAAATTCACCAGATTTTCATGCGACATGTCATGGGTATCGTAGTCCATTCGGTCGGAGCCAGTGAAGTGCAACCCCTTGAGGCGCGCGGTATCATAAGGGTTCTGCCGCGCTGGCGGCTGATTCGAACTTCTCGGACCATCGCATGGGCGTTTCCGATCGAGATTATTATCGCCAGGACCCTCCCGCGGGAGGGATTCTGGGAGGCGTCGCGCCGGTCTGCAAATGGCTGATCGCGATCAACGTCGTGGTCTTCGTGTTGCAGACTCTGACCCAGGATTCACCCAGCAACGTATCCCGTTGGCTCAAGCTGTCGCCGAATCATGTCGTTTATGGGCTGGAAGTCTGGCGGCTGATCACTTACGCATTTTGTCACGGCGACCTGATGCACATCGCTGGCAATATGTTCTTCCTGTGGATCTGCGGCAGCCAGGTGGAACCGATCTACGGTCAGCGCGAATTCCTGCGATTCTATCTGACGGCGGCTTTCCTTTCGGGAATCGGGTTCCTGGCGTTTGAGTTGAAATTCGGCCACGGCGCTTCGTCACTCGGTGCATCGGGCGCGGTGATGGCGGTCGCCATGCTGTGCGCCCTGTACTATCCGTCGATGAAAATCCTTTTCATGTTCGTGATCCCGATTGAAATGCGCTGGCTGGTTGCCTTATACGTCGTGTTCGACACCTACCAGACGCTCCAGCAGTTAGGAACCGGTTTCTCGATGGATCATGTCGCTCATTCCGCCCATCTGGCGGGTTTACTGTACGGCTTTCTCTACAAGAAATACGATCTGCGCTACAGCCGGCTGCTGGCCGGATGGAGCTGGCCCAAATTCAAACGGTTGGCCCGCACGGCGATGCGCCGCAAGCCCGAGCATGTGCGGCTGTACGAGCCGCCTCAGGAGACCGTTCCCACCGCCGACCTCGGCCGCCAGGTCGATGAAATCCTGGCGAAAATCAGCGCCCAGGGAGAATCGAGCCTGACCGAATCTGAGCGCGAAATCCTCAAAGAAGCCAGCCGCCGGTACAAGAAGCGATGAAGTGAAGGGGCCACGGATGAATCTCGGATAAAACACGGATACGAAGGGTCTTCCGTTGATCCGTGTTTCATCCGTATTTCATCCATGGCGCCATTTTGCGTCACGATTGGCGGCGACTCGATTTCCCGGCAATTGCCTATGTCGCAAGTTGAGTCCGCGGCCGGCGTCTCGCTGGTGTTGCTTCCGGGCATGGATGGAACCGGGCAGATGTTCAACTCGTTTACGGCTGCACTGCCGGCGACGATTCGTTCCGTTGTGGTAACGTATCCACCCGATCGGCCGCTGGGATACCCCGAGCTGGAGGCAATCGCAGAACAGGCATTTCCGGCCGAGGGTTGGTTCGTGGTATTGGGAGAATCGTTCTCCGGGCCGCTGGCCATGCGGATTGCCGCGCGAGGGCATCCGCGGTTGGCGGGCATCGTGCTGATTGCAAGTTTCGTGCACAATCCGTTGCCGAGGCTGGGCCCGATCCTGCGGCCGTTTGTCGGCTCGTGGAGCTTCGGGTTTCCGCCGCCCTGCTGGACGATCCGCAGATATCTGGCAGGCGCGGATGCGCCGGACGACCTGATTGCAGAGTTCCAGGGCGCAGTGCGTACAGTCTCTCCTGCCGTCATGGCGAAACGTGCCAGAGAAGTGCTCGCCGTCGATGTGCGAGGCTTGCTACCGCGGATTCGGGTGCCGGTGCTGCTTCTGGTCGCGGGCCATGATCGACTTGTTTCGACGAAGATGAAGGACGACTTTCGAGAACTCGGGGATTTTTTCAAATACGTTTGCGTTGATGCTCCTCATCTCATCCTGCAACGCAAGCCCGAGTCAGCGGCGGAGATTATCGAGGGGTTCCTGCAGCGCATTCGAACTGGCAATCCCGCGAACGAATCACGATAATGCCGTGTCCTTGCTGTAGATGCGGCATCCTGCCGCATCAGGGGAAATTTTGACGAACGATTGCAGCGCTGCGGGCTCGCTTGTGCCGGCGGCACGTTTGGTGCCTGCATTTGGGGCTTGAGGCTTAAGTTCCGCTTGAGTGCTGCATCGCCGAAGCGGCAGGTTGCCGCTTCGACATCAGGGCATTTTCGTTTCCGAGCAGAAAGTCGAGACATCGTGGCGAAAGAGCAAGTCGTGCTCGCCTACAGCGGCGGGCTGGATACGTCGGTCATTCTGGGCTGGCTGATGGACGAAGGCTACGACGTCCACGCCGTTTACGTCGATCTGGGGCAGCCCTGTGAAGACCGCGAAGCGATCCTGAAAAAGGCCCGCGATATCGGGGCGAAATCGGCGAAGATCGCGGATGCCCGCGAAGAATTGTGCCGGGATTTCGCGTTCCCCGTCCTGCAGTGGCAGGCGAAATATGAAGGAACGTACCTGCTGGGGACGTCAATCGCGCGCCCCTTGATCTCGAAGGTCTGCCTGCAGGCGGCCCGCGAGGTGGGAGCCACGGCGTATGCCCACGGCGCCACCGGCAAGGGGAACGACCAGTGCCGCTTCCAGTTGGCCGCCGAGGCGCTCGACCCCAAGGTGCGCGTGATCGCTCCCTGGCGCATCGAACGCTTCCGCAAGACGTTTCCCGGCCGGACCGAACTGATCGCCTACTGCGACGCCCGCAAGATTCCGGTCAAGGCGTCGGTCTCGAAACCCTACAGCTCAGACGAAAACTGCCTGCACATCAGTTACGAGGCCGGCAAGCTCGAAGACCCGGCAGTGTGCGGCGTCGACATTGTCGAATTCGGGATGACCGTTTCGCCCCAGCAGGCCCCCGACAAAGTCGAAGCGGTGAAGATCGGGTTCGAAGCCGGTATTCCGGTGCGAGTGAACGGCAAGGCCCTGTCTCCCCTGGGCATCGTCACCGAGCTCAACACGATCGCCGGCCGTAACGGCGTCGGGCAGATCGACATGATTGAAAACCGGTTTGTGGGCATGAAGAGCCGCGGCGTGTACGAGGCCCCCGGCATGACGACGCTGTACGCGGCCCATCGCACGCTCGAACAGCTCACGCTCGATCGCGATCTGGTGCACCTGCGCGACCGGCTGTCGCCTGAAGTCGCCGAGATGGTGTACTACGGATTCTGGTACGCGGCCAAAATGGATGCCCTGCTGGCCTTCATCCGCCAGGCGCAACAACCGGTGACGGGCGAAGTGACGCTGGGCCTCTACAAGGGAAACATCATCGTGCAGAGCCGCACCAGCCCGAACAGCCTGTACGACGAGGCCATCGCCACGATGGAAGGGGGAGGCTCGTACAACCAAACCGACGCCGAGGGCTTCCTGCGCATCATGGGCCTTCCCGGCCGGGTGCAGTCTCGTGTGACCCCCCGGGCCTACTGACAGGAATCGTTGTGGCAGGACGCACACTGGCAATCGGCGACATCCATGGCTGCGATGTGGCCTTCAACGCGCTGCTCAAGGCCCTGTCGATCGCGGCCGACGATACGGTCGTCGTGCTTGGGGACGCCGTCGATCGCGGCCCCGGGTCGCGGCAGGTCATCGAACGGTTGATGGACCTGCAGAATGAATGCCGCCTGGTGTTCATTCTAGGCAATCACGAAGAAATGATGCTGGAAGGTCTTGAAGACGAAGACGTGGCGCAGGGCTGGCTGCAATACGGCGGCGCCGCGACTCTGTTCTCGTACGGCGGGGATCCCCGCACCATTCCCCCGGAGCATCTCGATTTCTTACGCGCCGCGGTTCCCTACTGGGAAACCGAACGCGACCTGTTCCTGCACGCCAACGTCGATCCCACACTCCCTCTCGACCAGCAGGAAATCGAAGTTCTGAGGTGGACGCACCTCACCGAGTACGAGCTGCCGCACCCATCGGGTAAGCGAATCATCTGCGGACACACCCCGCAACGATCGGGTGTTCCGCTGACGATGCCGGGGTGGGTGTGCATCGACACGTTCGTCTGCGGCGGGGGCTGGCTGACGTGCCTCGACGTTAACACCAACGACTATTGCCAGACCAACTTCAAAGGCCATCTGCGGTTCGGCAGGCTCGAAATGGACGAGGACTAGCAAACCGCCAAAGTGCCCCGGCCGCTTTTTCGGCGGCCGGGGCACCACACTCGCAAGAGACGCCTTCGGCGTTCGGATTGCGACCGGTGAGGGCTCGCTCGACTTACCCTGTGCGACGGTGAATAATCCTGGGAAGCGTGTGCCTTGCCCGTCCACCGGAGTCCGCCATGCGAATCGCCTGTGCCCTGGCAATCTTTGGCATTGCCCTGATGTGCGGTGCCGCACCGGCCCGTGCCGTCGAGCCGCCCGATACGATTCTGCTCGGCGGCCGGATCGTGACGCTCGACGCCCGCGAATCGGTCGCCGAGGCGATCGCCATCCAGGGGGGCCGGATCGCTGCCGTTGGAACCACGCGAGAGATCGAAAAACTGGGCGGGCCGAAAACCGAGATCATTCGCCTCGACGGCAAAATAGTGCTGCCCGGATTCATCGAGTCGCACTGCCACGCCGTCGGTGTGGCACGCGACGCGCTGGCACAAACCTACGTGGAGCTATCGAGTATCGGCGAAGTGCAGCAGTGGATCAGGCGGCGGGCCACGGAAATCCCGGCGGGACAATGGATCGAAGTCCCGCGAAACGAGATCACACGCTTTACAGAGCGCCGCTTTCCCACTCCCGCCGAGCTCGACGCGGCCTGCACCACGCACCCCGTGTTGTACACCTCTGTCGCCAACAAGCATGTTTTGAACTCGCTGGGATTCGAGCGCGCGGGGGTTGCCGCGGGCGTCGAAAAACTCGGCGATGGCGAGGTTCTTCGTGACGGCGACGGCCGACCGCTGCTCTTGCGCGGGGGGACGGCCGCCATTCGTGCTCAGATTCCCGTGCGGGCCGAACCGCCTCGCGATGATGTCCTGGCGTCTCTGGCCAGGCTGCTTGCCACGTACAACGGGGTCGGCATCACCAGCATTTTCGAGCGGGCGACTGATGCCGTTGGGCTCAAACACTTTGACGAGCTGCGCCTCGCCGGAAAGCTGACGACGCGCGTCACCGGCACGTTTCGATTTTCGGCGCGAAATGCCGAGGGAGTCGAAAAATTCGTCGCTGGCCTGGGCTGGAAGCCGGGCGAGGGGGACGAATGGATCAAGGCCGGCCCGCTCAAGATCACCGTCGACGGCGGCATTCACTGGGGCACGACCCGGCTTTCAGAACCGTACGGTCCCAGACGCATTGCCTTCTATCGCCTGACCGATCCCGCCTACCGCGGCGAGCTGTACTATCCGGTCGAGCAGATGCAAGAGGTTTTTGCGACGGCGCATCGCCTCGGCTGGCAGATGAGCTGCCACGTCACGGGAGACGACGGCACGGCCCGCGTTCTCGACGCGCTGGAGGCCGCGGCAGCGGCCGCTCCCGACGTCGCGAAACGCCGCTTTACGCTGATTCATTCGTATTTTCCCGACGCCGCGATCCTGCGGCGCTGCAAGGCGCTGGGCGTGTGCGTCGATACGCAGGGCTACCTGTATTACCGCGACGCCGACACGCTGGCCGACATCTACGGCCAGACCTGGGCCGACCGTTTCATCGGCCTGGGGGACTGGGTCCGCGGCGGAATTCCCGTTGGGCTGAACGCCGACCACATGATCGGCTTCGATCCAGACCACGCCATGAATTCGTTCAACCCGTTCCTGATGCTGTCGATCGCCGTGACGCGCCGCACGAAGTCGGGCCACGTGCACGGCCCGCACCAGAAGCTGTCGCGACTCGACGCGCTGCGAACAGTCACACAGTGGCCGGCGTACATGAGCTTCGACGAAAAGAACCTGGGGAGCCTCGAACCGGGCAAGCTCGCCGATCTGGTCGTGATCGACAAAGACTATCTGACCTGTCCCGACGAGCAGATCGCGACGCTGAAAGCCGTTCGCACAATCGTCGGCGGGCGCACCGTCTGGCCGCCGTCAGGGACGACCGGGAAAGAATAGAAAGGCGGCGCACTTGAAATCAGACCGCGATCTGGCGCATCCTCGCGACGAGATCATGCAGACGATGGAGCGGATCTATCGTTATCGCATGACGACCACGTCCGGCGGCAACCTGTCGATTCGCGATGAGGCGGGAGAAGTCTGGATCTCGCCAGCCCGCATCGACAAAGGCAGCCTGACGCGCAACGACATCGTCTGCGTGAAGCCCGACGGAACGGTCGAAGGCCTGCACCGTCCTTCGTCGGAAATTCCTTTCCACCAGGCGATCTACGCGGCCCGCCCCGACATTCGCGCGATTGTGCATGCGCATCCCGTGGCCCTCGTCGCTTTCAGCATCTGCCGGCAGGTCCCCGATACCCGGTTGTTTCATCAGGCCCATTCCGTGTGCGGCCAGCCGGGCTTTGCGCCCTACGCCCTGCCGGGAAGCGAGCGGCTGGGGAAAAACATCGCCGCCGCTTTCCAGGCCGGATCGGACTGCGTGATCCTCGAGAACCACGGCGCAGTCGTCGGCGGAGATTCGCTCTCTCACGCTTACCAGCGTTTCGAGGCACTGGAATTCGCGGGCAAGACCGTCGTCAAAGCGCGGCATCTGGGCGAGGTGCGGTGCCTGTCGAGCGCACAGCTCGACCTGGCGCAGAACCGCCTCGTCGATCTGCGGCCATTCGAGCCGCCGCCGGCAACCGTCGAGGAAAAGGAGCTGAGGCGCCAGCTCACCCAGTTCATCCGCCGCGGATGCCGACAGCGGCTGTTGATCAGCACGGAAGGAAGTTTTTCGGCTCGGCTCGACGGAGAGTCGTTTTTGATTACGCCCTCGCAACGCGACCGCGAGGCGCTGGAGATCGCCGATCTCGTTCTCGTGCAAGGCGATGCCTGCGAAGCGGGAAAGCGGCCCAGCCGGGCGACGCTCGCGCACAGGGCGATCTATCGCCGGCATCCGAACGTGCAGGCGATCGTGTTCGCGCACCCCGTGAACTCGACGGCGTTCAGCGTTACTGATTCCACGTTCGACGCGCGGACCATTCCCGAAAGCTACATCTTCCTGCGCGATGTCAGCCGGGTGCCGTACGGCGTGCAGTACAAAAGCGACGGCCCGATCGCCGATTTCGTTTCGGCTACGTCTCCCGCGGCGATCCTGGAAAACGACGGCGTGCTGGTTACGGGGACGAGCATTCTGGATGCGTTCGATCGGTTGGAAGTCCTCGAATCGACGGCCGAAGCGGTCATCAACGCCAGCGCCCTGGGCGTGGTGGCGGCGATGCCGGATAAGGTCATTGAGGAATTAAAGAGCGTTTTTTTTTCGTGAACGATGTTCAGTCCGCGACTTCCGCAGGAAATTCGGTAAGATGACAGGGAACGAGTCCCGCAGGAAACAGATCCTATGCACGCGGCTCACGCCAAGGTCGAACTCGCTCTGCCGGCCGGCAAGACCAGAGCGGTGTGCAAACTGGATCCACTGGCAGTACCCGCCGCCCGCAATTTGGAGATGTTGCGCGCGGTCCTGCTGCAATTCACTCTTTCGGGGGCCATCCTCAATCGCAATTCGATTGAGCTGGCGAAGGGGATCGTCGAAGTTTTGCTCTGGTCGGCCGAGCACGCCCGCGATGCGGCTGCCGCGAGCTCCGCGGTCGAATGTGAAGTCGCGAACGAATGGATTTGCCCGTGCTGCAGTTCGCCGGTCCCGGCGAATTTCGACCTGTGCTGGAATTGTGAGCACGAAAAAAAGTAGCTCAGGCGTTCCAGCCTGACAGCAATGCGCGCGTGATTGATGCGTGCCATCTCCAGCCCCACGTCCACCGTCGGAATGGCACGTTGCGGCAGTTCGAAATTCGCCACACGGGAGGTTCTGCGCGCTGGTCTTGAGCACCGAAAACCGGATGAATGCAGACTGTTGTCAGGCTGGAAATCCCGACCTACATGAAAGCAGGCAGACGCACGGTAAACGTCGTGCCGACTTCGAGCTGGCTGGTGACGCTGATCGTGCCTTTGTGGGCCGCGACGATGCCCTGGCAGATCGCCAGGCCCAGGCCGCTGCCGCCCCGTTCTCGCGTGCGTGCCCGATCGACACGGTAAAACCTTTCGAACAGATGCGGGAGGTCTTCCTGCGAGATGCCCACGCCCGTGTCGGTGACGGTCAGCACGGCGTCTGGCCCGTCGATCGCCGTCACGATCGTGACTTCGCCTTCCGCGCGATTGTAGAGGATCGCGTTTGTCACCAGGTTCGTGACGACCTGCGCCAGGCGGTGAGCGTCGCCGGTCACGCGGGCCTCGGACGTACGAACGACGAGCCGCACCTGGTGCTCGTCAGCCAGCGGCGCCAGCAGCGCAATCGATTCTTCGACGATGCGCCGCAGGTCGACGGGGGTCGATTCGAGCTGCAGCCGGCCGGCGTCGGAGCGGGCGAGCGTCAGCAGTTCTTCCACGAGCAGTTTCATCCGACGCGACGACCGCAGCGCCGCTTCGAGCGCCGCCCGGTATTCCGCGGAGGTGCGCTCGCGGGCCAGCGCGAGCTCGGCGTGAGACATGATGATTGCCAGCGGTGTCCGCAATTCGTGCGAGGCGTCGGCCGTGAAACGCACCTGCTGCTCGAACGCCCGCTCGATCCGGTCGAGCATGGCGTTCAGGATGGTCACCAGCTCCCCCAGCTCGTCATCGACACCGGCGGCGTCGATCCGCCGAGAGAGATTGGCCGCCGTGATCGAGGCCGCCGTGACGCTCATCGCCTGAATCGGCCGGACGGCGCGCCCCGACAGCCACCAGCCTCCGACGAGGCCGACGGCGAACACAACGGTCCCCGACAAGACGAGCTGCCACGTGAGAATGCCCAGGGCCGCCAGCTCGCGCTCGATCGTCCTCCCAACGATGATCTGCGTCGCCTCGGGACCAACGAGATACACTTCGCGCAGCCTGCCGCGCTGCCGCGGTTGCGGATCGTGCAGGACTTCCAGATGCGCGTCATTCCAGGTGGGGCGCGGTACCTCGACCGATGCGGGATGGGCCTTCAGGACGTCCCCCTTGCGGCGCCAGACGATGAAATAGGGGCGCGTCTCGATGCCGGCGTACCGCTCTTCGAGCGAAACGGGAAGCTGCAGGGCCCGCTCGATATGCTCGAGCGGCGGAGGTGGCCCGCGGCGGCCCGGCCCGGCATCAGGACGGAATTCTCCAAATTCGGGCTGGCGGTCACGCGGTTCGGGGGGAAGACCTGTGTCTCGCTGTCGGCCATCCGGCTGAGGCTGCCGGTCGCCGCGTGGAGGCGGCGCGCGCCGGTCGTCTGGTTCGCGGCGTTCGTTTGGCGGCCGTTCGCCTGGGGACCGTCCGTCAGGGGGTCGGTCGATCCGGGGACGGTCGCCACGGAAATGTTCGACGTCGGATCGCTCGGCCCCCCGACGATCTGGAGCCGGGCGATCAGGCCGGCGTCGCTCGATGTCGCGCCCTTCGAGCACGTCGCGCGGCACACCGCGCAGGCTGCCCTCGAGAACTCGCGCCGCGGCAGCCAGCTCCAAATCGATTTCGTTGATTCGCGATTGGCGGACTGCCGCGTGCAGGACTGCTCCAAAGCCGGCGATTGCCGCCAGCAGGATCGCTGCATGCCAGGCCTGAAGCCGCCAGCGGATTGATTTAAGCCCCATAGCTCAATACCCGTAGCCGAATTCGCCAGAATTCGGGCCGAGAGCGCATCAACGTTGCCCGAACTCTGGCGAGTTCGGCTACGTACGAACAATCATCCATCAATGATGTATCCCTGCCCGCGGCGGGTGATGATGAAATTCTTCCCCAGTTTCTTGCGGACGTTGGAAACGTGCACGTCGACCAGGTTCGACAGGCTTTCGTCGTCTTCATTGAACAGGTGATCGTAGATCATTGTGCGGGTCACCAGCTCTCCGCGATGCAGGGCCAGCAGCTCGACGAGCGCGTATTCCATCGCCGTCAGTGCGATCGCCTCGCCCGAGCGGCTGACGCTGCGGCTGACGGTGTCGATGGCGGCGTCGGCAATCGTGATCACCGGCCGGGGCTGACCTGCTGATCGGCGGATCAGCGCCCGGATTCGGGCGTGCAGTTCCGTCAGCTCAAAGGGTTTGACGAGATAGTCGTCGGCCCCGGAATCGAGGCCGCGGACGCGGTCGGCCGTGGCGTCGCGCGCCGTGAGCATCAGTACGGGCGTGGGCCGCGATTCGCGCAGCTTCGTCAGCACTTGCCAGCCATCCCGCCGGGGGAGCATTACGTCGAGAACGATGGCGTCGTAATCCCACGACTGTGCCTTGAATAGCCCTTCGTCTCCGTCAGCGGCGGCGTCAACTGCGTACCCCTCCTCTTCGAGGGTCGCCACCAGCACGCGCAACAGGTCGGGTTCATCTTCGACGACGAGTAATCGCATACACCGTTCATCTTAGGCCCGAATGGGCGAATTGCGAGCGGCTTAATGCAATCTTAAGGAAGCGGGGGGAGTTTCCCCGCCAAATCAGGCGGGGTGTCGTTTTTCGGCGTTTCAATGCCTGCGGTGTTGTCGCGCCGCTGACTGCGGCGACTGGCGTCAACGGCGTCGCCGGCGACGACCACGAGAGTCACGAGCGCGATGGCCGCCCCTCCGCGAGCAAGACACCCGGACCCGCGCTGCACCTCCGGCGCGTCAGCTCGCGGTTCCGTCGCTGGCGGAACGGAAGACGCGGGTTCAACGACCGGGGGCTGAGGCTGCAAACGGGCCAGATGCTGCTCGAGCAGCGCCGCCACTTCGGCTGCCGACTGAAACCGATCGTTCGGCTCTTTGGCCAGCAGTCTGTTGATGATGTCGCCCAGGAACGGGGGAATGTCGGGGTTGACTTCGTGAATGGGACGCGGCGTTTCGTCGCAGATGCGGTGGACGACGGCCTCCAGCGTGACCCCGCGGAACGGAGAGCGCCCCGTACACATGGCATACAAAACGCTGCCCAGGCTGAAAAGGTCGCTCCGCGAGTCGACCGCGCGGCCCCGCACGCGTTCCGGCGACATGTACTGCGGCGTGCCCGCCACTTCGCCCGTGCGCGTGCCCCCCACGTCGTCGAGCGCGCTGGCCAGGCCCAGCCCCGCGATCTTCACGCGGTCGACGCCCCCTTCGAGCAAGACGTTGGCCGGTTTGAGATCGTAGTGAATCAACCCCGCTTCGTGTGCGGCGGCCAGTCCGGCGGCGATCTGCGAGCCGATGTGCAGGATTTCGCGCAGGCGCAGCATGCCGGCCTGTTCGATCCGGTCGCGGAGCGAAAAGCCTTCGACCAGTTCCATTGCCACCAACGGAATCGGGCCATCGTTCTCGACCGCATGGATGGCAACGATTCGCGGATCGCGCAGCGCTGCCGCGGCCTGTGCTGCCCGGACAAATCTTTCCCGCACGCCGGCATGGGCCGCCAGCTCGGGCGCAAGGGGCTTCAGCGCGACGGTGCGGTCGGTCCGCATCTCGTGCGCCTTAAAGATGAGACCGGCGACCCCTTTCCCGATCACCGACAGGATTTCATAGTGCCCGAGCCGTCCCAGGCTGTCGGATCGATCCGATTTCGACAGATAGTCGAGCTGTGCCAGGACGGGCACGTCGAAGACCGTCGTGCTGGCGTCATCGGGGTGAGCCAGGTCGTGCGTGTCACCGCCGACGGCACTGGTTTTTTCGTCCACTGCGATTTCTCTGTGCGATTGGCGCGAATCAATTCGCCTGTCAGACAGCGTCGGTTAAGCGCGAAGTCCTGGCGACGCTCTGTGAGATGTGAATCGCGAGTCCGAATCTGTCCTGTGAATGGTTTACAGCACACGGTGCTGGAAGTCCACATGAGAACCGGCTTATCCACCCGGTCGGGGCGTTTCCCGCGGGCGGTAGAACACTGCGACGGGCAACAGCAGCAATCCGGTTGCCCCAAATAAGGCGGATTGCGGTGCGCCCGCCATGTCGCGCAGGAAATCAAACCCCGCATAGATCTCGGCGGAAAACAGGATCCCGATCCAGTTGACCAGATTCATGGCGCCAATCACTCGCCCTTTCTGATCGGCCGGGGGACGCGACTGCAGGAACACCTGTAACGGAACGGTGAAAACTCCCGCGGCAATTCCCATGCAGATCAGCAGCACTCGTGCGCCTGCCGTGACATGCGAATCCGACAGGGTCGGCGGGGAGTTCACTGATCCCGTCCCCAACCAGCCGACCAGGGACAGAAAGACGAGGCCCGCCACCATCCCCCAGCAGCCCCAGGGGACCATGCGAAAATTGATTTTCTTGCCCGAGATCCAGCCCGCCAGCAGGCACCCGGCGGCGATCCCCAGCACGAGAAAGCCCGCCAGCAGGCTGGTGCGCTCGTCGGCTTCTGCAATCCCCAAGTTCTCGTACAACTGGCGTTTTCCAAACGCGTTGACCGCCGGCAGCGTGAGCCCCCCGATCAGCCAGAACACCGAGTACATCACGAGCGCCATCAGCAGCGGCCGGTCGCGCCAGAACATCCGCAGAGTGTCGCCGCTGACCACCAGATCGGACCACTCAAACTTCAGGTTGGGTCGCACGGCCGGTGTTTTGCGGATCAACAGCGAAGTCAGCAGCCCCGTTC
>JACQFH010000024.1 GCA_016200145.1 Planctomycetia bacterium
GGCGGCCTGCTTCTTGACGATGTCGTCGAACACATCCTGCTTCGGGCGCTCTCCTTCTTTGCTGTTGGCGTGCGGCGGGTACTTGCTGCTGCACCACGTGAATCCCTGATCGAGCAGGATTCTCTGCACGTCTTCGCGCCCCTCCAGGCCCGTGCTGAATCCTCCCGGCGTCCGAAACCCTGCCGCGTCGATGCCGGCGCGGGTCTTGAGCGCCTCGGTCGTCATGCGGATGTTGTCGGCGATCACGTCGGCGGGGGCCTTGCCGCGCATCAGCCACGGGGCGCGGGTGAACCGGAACTGCACCTCTTCGGGCTTTTTGGCGAGCACGTAAACGTGGTCGTACGTGTGGTTGCCGATCTTGTGGCCGTCGGCGGCGAGCCTTTTGAGCCAGTCGACGTTTTCCTGCTCGAGAACGCGGCCAACGCAGAAGAAATGAATCACGCCCCCCTTTTCCCTGACGCGCCGGGCCGCTTCTACCGAATAGGCCTTGGTGTCGGCGTCGAGATTGCCTTTTTCGTAGTCCCAGTGGGTCGTTTCCCAGGTGGGAAAATTGCGGCTCATTTCCAGATCGAGCGTGATGGCGATCTGGGCTCTTTCACCTGGCGCGGCCGATCGCGCGTCGGCGGCCGTGTGCCGCGAAAACCGGCCCGCGGCGAACAGCGCTCCGGCGGCCCCGGCGGTGCACAAGAAATCTCGGCGGTTCATGCGTTATCTCCCTTTCGTTTCTCGTTTCCACGCTCTCGTTCCCACGCTCTCGTTCCCACGCTCTGCGTGGGAACGCGCCTGCGGACGCTCTGCGTCACGTCAACCCGGCAACGCGGTGCGAATTGATTTTATTCGAGTATGGCGGAATCTCGCTGAGTTTCTTTGATCGGCAACCTCTCATCCCGCGGGACCCGCATGTGCGCCCGGACGCGACGCGGAGCGTCGGGACGCGCGTTCCCACGCAGAGCGTGGGAACGAGATGCTCCGAGATTACTTGATTTCGCGGACCCATGAAACTTGCGTCACGAGCTGATTGAGCGCGGCGAACGAGATGTGCGCGTTGGTGGCGTAGCGCGGCGTGCTGTTGGCAGGATACGTCGCCAGCGTCGCGTCGCCGACGAGAAAGACGTTGAAGTCCTTCGACAGGTTCTCGTAGCCGGCCGTCGTCTTGCAGAAGCACATGTCGGTGGCGTACCCGACCAGCAGCACGTGCCGTATGCCGCTGCGCTGCAGAAATTCCTTAAGCGGCTTGTACCCGTCGACGTCGAAAATCAGGACGTCGTCGTGCTGCACGTCGATGTCGCTGGTGATGGGGACGGGCAGGTCCCAGAATCCGGCGTGGTTGTAGCGAGCCGACGCGTCGAGCCCCGGGAACTGCCGGAAATAGTCGATCACCGGCTTGTCGGCCGAGAGCGTCAATTCTGCGGGCAGCGGCTCGCCGCGATAGTCGAACGAATTCAGCGCGGCGTGCAGCTCTTTGGCCGCCGCGGCCCGTTCGGCGGGCGTGGGGTTGTCGTCGAACGTGCGGTACATCTTCGTGCGGATCGGGTCTTTCTTGCCGATCAGGCTGAACATGGTGAGCGCCGCCTTGCCGCGAAGCCGCTTGAGGAACGGATTGATCACCTCGCGCGTGTGGCGGGCCGCATAGTGGTTCTTGTCTTCGGTGCAGAAATCGCAGACGCCGGCCGGCTGCGGAGTGCGCCAGCCCTGACCGTCGTCGATTCCCCAGGGGTGCACCATGATGACGGCGGTATCTTTGAGCTTCAGGCGATTGGGCATCTCGATGATGCCGCGGGCGTTGTACGAAAACCGCCAGGCGCGAACTTCCAGGTCGGCCCCTTCGTCGTCGACCAGCAGCGGAGCTTCGAACCGCTTGAGCTCGACGACCGGCTGCACGAACTCGGGGTAGTCGGCCAGCAGCGGCTGCGGGTTTTTGATCGGCGAGAGCGTATTGTGGTAGACGCGAGCCGCCGACGGCGGCGCGGGCGTTTTCGCCGCTGGCTCGGCCGCCGCGCGGTTAATCGACCTGCCCGATTGCACGAGCATCCCACCGGCAAACCCGGCAAGCACCAGCACCAGGGGAGCGACTGTTCGAAGCGACCGGTTCCGCGGCATAGGATGCTCCTTAAATAGAGGTTCGGCCTATGATAGCCGACAGCGCGCACCGTTCCCACACTCTGGCAGGGTAGATGGCCTCGTCTCGGGTCACGACGAAATTCCGCGCGTCGAGCAGGATCGCCTCGCCGCCCGCGGCCTCGGTGTGCTGGAGCGCGTCGCCGGCCGTTTCGAACTCGATCGCGCTGAATCTGAAATCTCGCATGCTCGTTTCTCTTTCTGGCGTTTTGGTTTCCGCCGTTGAACGAGCACACAGTGACCTCGGGGGCACGACGACATCCAGGCGTTTTTCGGCTGTTTTCAGCCGGAATAATGGATGTTTCCGGGCGGCCAAATGGCGCGAGAAAAATCAGGCCGGCGAGCCGACCGCGGGGTCAACAACGATAGGCCCCGCCGGGAAACTGACGAGGTTTTTGTTTGCGCCGATTGCAGAGGCCCGATACAATCAACCGCATGTATTACCTGTGGTGGATGATCGAGACGTGGCGTCGAACGCGACGCTGGCACAAGGCGCTAAAAGCCAGCAATCCGCCGTGCTCATTCTGTGGACGCACGTATCGAGACATGGACGGGCTAATGGTGGAAGCGAAAGAGGGAATTCTGATTTGCGAACTCTGCCTCGACTACTGTCGCAAGATCATCGACGACGAAAAACGCCGCCGAGAAGATCGCCGAAATGATGGCGAAGAGGCTGCCCAATAATTCAGCAGCCGCCGACAGAGCGGCCAGCGTCAAGAATCTGAAAAGACCACACTACCAGTTGGCCAGTGATTCCAGATTGAACTAAACCGCTGCGCGGAAGTCGATCGTCTGCGAGTGCAGCTCGCGATGCGGATCGTGACCGCTCGTTCCGCGCGAAGCACCACGTGAACCGCTGACTGCGTTTTCACCGTCCCTGCGTGCCTCTCGCGCTCTCCCACC
>JACQFH010000591.1 GCA_016200145.1 Planctomycetia bacterium
AAGCGGTCTCGATCGAGCCGCAGCGTGAACGGGCCGACCACTTCGATCAACTGTTTCATCACCGGGTCGTGCTTGCGCAAATGCTTGCGAGCCGCGGTGATGTGAGTCGGGTTGAAGGGCACTACGACGCCTTCCGCAGAAAACCCACGATCCTGTCGAACTCGTCGTTCGACGTGAAATGGATCACCATCTTACCCGAGTCTTTCCCTTTCAGGCGAATCTCGACTTTTGCCCCCAGCAACTCGCGCAACTGCTGCTGCAATTCGAGAACGTGGTTTCCCACCGTGATACTGCCCGAAGTCTTCCCTTTTCCTGCTGGCGCCTGAAAGGGAATCGTCCCTTCATTGTCGGCCGAGTGCAGCTTGACGCGGATCTCGTCTTCAGTCTGGCGAACTGAGAGCTTCTCGGATTCGATCTTCCGGCACATCGCGATCTGGTCCGACTCTTCTTCGAGCGGCAGCAGCGCGCGGGCATGGCCAGCCGAGATCCGTCCGGACGAAAGGGCGATCTTGACCTGGTCGGGCAGTTCCAGCAGCCGCAGGCAGTTGCTGATCGTCGAGCGGTTCTTCCCGAGGCGCGCCGCCAGGTCTTCGATCGTCCCTCCGAACTTGTCGAGATACTCCTGAAACGCCTGCGCCTTTTCCAGGTCGCTCAGATCGGCCCGCTGCACGTTCTCGATGATGGCGACTTCGCAGACCCCCTTATCGTCGAGCGCCACCACGCGGCAGGGCACTTTCGACACGCCGGCTTTGCGCGCCGCCAGCAGCCGCCGCTCGCCGGCGATGAGTTGATATCCCCCTTCGAACGGTCGCACCAGGAGCGGCTGCAGGATGCCGTGCTGAGAGATGCTCTCGACCATCTCGGCCAGCCCCTCGTCGCCAAACTCGCGACGCGGCTGGTACGGGTTCCGCGAGATCAGGGCTTCGTCGATCAGTCCGAATTCACCGGCACCTGTATCGCCGGTCGCAGGCGCTTCTTGCATAAGCGCCGGTTCGCCCAGGCTTCCCAACAGGGAGCTGATCCCACGCCCAAGTCGGCGTCTTGGAATCGCCACCCCTTCGGGCGGTTGCTCCAGCGGCTGATTCTGGGATTCGGGCGACTGCGGAAACGCAATGGATGTGTTCTGATCGTCCATGATGCACGGCTCCTTCCGAGGCGTTCTTGCCAATTGAGGCTGTTCCACGTGGAACGGCCCCATCCTGTATCCTGATATGGAATCTTTCGTCTGGCCATCGGCGATCACTAAACTACCGGTCAATTCCGATCCACTGCGGGTTCTGCACAAATTGAAAAGATTGCACAAATTGAGAATTCCAGGCTATTTGACTCGATAGACTTCCAATTCGTATTGCGGTCGTTGTTTGTGGCGATCAGGACTGTCGAGCAGAACGACATCGCTCGGGTAATAGCGGTATTTGCCCACCAGTTGAAGGCGGGGCAGTCCGGGGGCAAGCTGCTCACCGAATCCCGGGGTGTACCAGGCTTGGTGCCCGAAGGCGACAAAACTGGGCAGCTTCGGCACCGCCGCGTCAGGCTCTGCAAATCTCAGATCTTTGACCGGCTTCACATAGGTGCATCCGGTCCGGCGGAGCTGGAACAGGAGCGCCGGTTCTCCATAGGTGTAGATCACGAACTCATCCAGTCCAGTCCGCAAATTGGCTCCGGCATTCCGGGCGATGTCGTCACGAATCTCGGGCGCCAGGTCTGCCAGTCCGGCGCGAGACTGCCAGCCGACGATGCCGCGTTCCCGAACCGAACTCTGCGTGACGGCCATGACAATTCCAACCCCCAGGGCCAGCAGGTAGACGGGTTTGATCCGGGCCACCGCCTGACCGGTGGATCCCCGACGTGACAACGATGGCTCCGAGTCGACAGCTCCTCGCAGTGATGTCGCGTTCCGCCGAATTTCCGCGACGCAGGCATCAACGAGGACACCGGCTCCCAGCGAGCACGCGATCAGCAGCGGCAAGACCAGCCGGGGATAGTCCGTGTACATCGGAATGCTGACCACGAGCCCCGCGACCCAAACCGCGAGCAGACAGGCCGCCAGGCTGCTTCCCCGTGATCGATCGTCGATGCTGCGGTCATTTGCGATACGGGCGATTCCGACCACGGCCCCGACGATTCCCAGGAACGCCAGGATGACTCCTGCCCCTTCGATCACGCAGACCAGGCACAGGACCGGCAGTGCAAAGAAAATGAAGTTGTTCCGCAACAACGCGTTCCACGTGAAACCAGGGCCCGACGAACGCAACCAGCCCAGAGCGACCACGAACGCAACGAGTGCCGAACCACCGGTCATCGGTCCGCTGAGGAGCGAGAGCTTCCGTGCCTGGGCGGCGAACGACGCGCCCCATCCGGCGAACCCGACGAAGTAGCCACGATGGTTCGCCGCCACGGCGGTGTAGCCCCCTTTGTCCTGCAGGCTCCACAGCCAGGGCCCCCACACGGCCAGCGCGATGGCGGCGACTGCTGCCCAGATTACGAGCACAGTCGGGACTGATTTGACTTGCCTCCTGCTGTTCTGCGCCGGCCCAGTCGGCCTGCTTTCCAGCGGCCAGCGATCGAAGACGATCCAGGCAATGACACCCGCCAGGCCAATGGCGAGGGCCAGCCAGCCGTTGTACTTCGTCCACCAGGCGAGGCCTGTCAGGATGCCGGCGGCGACGATCGCAAACCAGTGCCGGCTTGTCTGTGCGACCCAGAAGCAGTGCACGGCAACCAGCAGAACGTAACACAGCAGGGTGTCGGTAAGGGCAGTCCGGCTGAACAGGATGTGAACGTCATGGAATGCGACGAGAGTTGCCGCGGCCAGTCCCGCCGCGGGTCCGAACCACCGGCGACCCACCCACCACATCAAGGGCACCGTCAGGCTGCCGGCGACGATCGACACGGCCAGGGCGGCAATGTTCGACGGACCGAACGCCACCATCGTCAGCTCGATGAGGATCGGGACAAGGGGCGGGGCGTAGAGGTGCTGTTTCGGGTAGCGCTCGTCTCCCTTGTCGCCACTGAAAAAGAAATTCGACGCGTACACGCCTTCATCAAAGTGCTCGACCGCCATGCGCCCCGGCAGCGCAACTCTCAGCCCCAATCCCACTAGCGAAACGACCAGCACCAGCGCCAGTTCAACCCGCGCAGGGCCCTCCCCTGCCACGTGGGCTTCGGTCAGATTCGATCGTTCGCCCTTCAAAGCACTCACCACGTTTCACGTGAAACACGATTCGCCAACTCCGCACTCCGCACTCCGCATTTACATCCGGCCCTTTGTAACCCAGGCGCCAGGGCATTGCCAATGCGCGCCGGTCGACTATGATCTCCTACGTATGGATGAACCAGTTCGCAAACTGTAAACGGCCACAACGATGCCTACTCCTGATGAACTCTACGCCGAAGCCAGCCAGCTCAAGTCCGCCGGAAAGCTCGACGAGGCGGTCGCCAAGCTGGAAGAGATTCTGAAAGTCTCTCCCGATCATGTGCTGTCGCACTCGGCGCTGGCGGTGCACCTGCAGAAACTTGGCCGCCCCGACGAGGCGATCGCCCATGCCCGCCGGGTCACCGAAATTGAGCCCAACGACCCGTTTTCGTTCACCCAGTTGTCGGTGATCTGCCAGCGATGTGGCAGAATCCAGGAAGCCGAAGACGCCATGGCCCGCTCGCATGTCCTGCAGGGCCGGCCGCACTGAGCGGGTGAGCCAGGGACGTCAGTCCCTCAGGTGCATTGCCTGACTCGCGATGGTCTCGCGCCGAGATCGTGCGATTTCAACAATGGGTATCTGCTATTCGGGTCGGAGCACGCGGCGAGCCACCGGCGGCGGACCAACCTAAAGAGGTTGGTGCCCCAGCCGCCGCTCGCCGGGGGGTTAACCACCCAGCCGGCGGATGAGGTCGGCGGGCTTCTCAGCAGCGGTGATCGTCAAGTTGGCCTCGACGGCGTGCAGCCTGTAGACCTGCTTTGCGAAGGCAAACCGTTGTGTCATGGCGTCGGTCGCGAGCGCGTCGCCGCCACCGGTGACGCCGCCGGAGATCACGAGCCGGCGCGGGGCGACCAACGCCGCCAGGTGCGGCACGTCTCCCACGTCGCGCAGGATTCGAGGGGCCATGATCCCCATCGACTGCTTGACGTACGGCACGTCGGTCCGATAGCT
>JACQFH010000592.1 GCA_016200145.1 Planctomycetia bacterium
AATCGGTTCAACGGGCATGGAGCGCAGCTCGTTCGGGCTAAGAACGCGGTTCCCGTTTGAGGATTTCTTCGACTGGCAGGCCGATCTCAGGTTCGCCGCCGAAACCTGTCCCCGTCTGCAGCTTCTGGAAGCGCTCGCGCCCCATTTCGTAGGCCGCAGCGGGCAGGGGCAGGTATTTGACTTCCGTCGCCAGTTCGCTCGCATGCGCCAGATAAAACTCGACGAATGCCTTCACTTCGGGCCGATCGGCGGCTTTGCGATTCACGTAGATAAACAACGGACGCGACAGCGGGTTGTACTTGCCCGCCAGCACGTTTTCGAGATTGGGCTCAATCGGACCGATGCCTGACTTCTCCCACTCGACGGCCAGAGCCTTCAGCTTGCCCTTGTTCGAGGTGTAGTACGCGAACGGCAGATAACCCAGCGCGTTCTTGTTGCCTGAGATCCCCTGCACGATCACGTTGTCGTCTTCATTGGCGCCATAATCGCCGCGGCTCGATTTGGCCTTGCCGACGACGGCTTCAGTAAAGTAATCGAACGTTCCCGAATCGGTCCCGGCGCCGTAAAGAATCAATTCTGCATCCTGCCAGGCGGAATTGACCTGGTTCCAGCGAGACACCTTGCCTTGCGCATCGGGCTCCCACATTTTCTTGAGCTCGGAGACTTTGATCGAATTCAGCGGGTTCGAGGGATTTACCGCCACCGTCAGCGCGTCGAAGCAGACCGGCAGCTCGATGTATTGAATCCCGTTCTTCCGAGCCGCTTCGATCTCGGCCTTCAGAATCGGCCGCGACGCGTCGGCGATGTCGATCTCCCCCCGGCAGAATTTCTTCATGCCCCCGCCGGTTCCCGAGATGCCAACCGTAACTTTCACGCGGGAGGCCTTTTGAAATTCCTCGGCAACCGCTTCCGTCACCAGGTAGACGGTGCTCGATCCATCGATCTTGATCGTGCCTGTCAGCGATTTCAGGTCGACCGACTGACCAGTGTCGCCATCGCCGCAGGCTGACAAACATGTAAAAGTCACCGCGACCAACCAAAATCTCGCCGAGATTCTCCACTCGTTAAAGGGCACGTTGGGCCACCCTTCGTTGTTCAATGAACCGTGTTTGCCGACGCTTTCGCGGCTGATGCTATCCGCAATTTGTGAAGGTATTGTGAAGAAATGATTAAGAAGGCCCAGCCCTCTCCGCGTAGCGGAAATCGTGGGGATTCTTTCCCACGGGGAGCGGAATTCGTGAGAAATCCGAACACTCGTCACGCCGACGACAAATCGTTGACCAGCGCATCGGCCAGGTCCTGATCGATCAGCAGATGATTGACCAGCGACTGGTTCACCGCCTCAATGACCGTCTCTGACTTGGCGCGGCCGATTGCCAGCACAATGACACCCGCCGATTGCTGGCTGCTGCGCGCCCGTTCGGCACAGCGGGCGACCTGTT
This sequence comes from Planctomycetia bacterium, assembly GCA_016200145.1. GTDB lineage: Bacteria > Planctomycetota > Planctomycetia > Planctomycetales > Planctomycetaceae > JACQFH01. The sequence continues at coordinate 1,443 of JACQFH010000592.1, forward strand.
CGCGCTGGATGCCGGTCCACTGGGCGTTGATCCGTTCGATTTTCGCCGCGACTCCCGCATTGCGCTCGCGAGCGATTTTGCCTGTCCCGCGAGCTCCTCGGGCGGCGATCAACCGTTCCAGCTCGGGGCGCAACAGATAGACTCCGCCGATGTCGCCGAACGTGTAGGCCTCGAAATCTTCGCGAGTCAGGGGAGGGTTGTGACGCATCGCGTTCACGCGTTCGATCAGCCACGGGTCGGTGCTGGTCTTGGAAGCGGTTCCCACGCCGGTGATGAGCGTGTCCATCTCGTCGATCAGCGGGCCATGCCCGGCGTCGCCGAGAAAGATGCGGCGGTAGCCCTCCACCTGGCCGAGCAGAAGTTGCTTGATGTCGTCCGTTGTTTCCGGGCTGAACTGGTCGGGAATGCAGGGGATGACCATGTTCAATCCAGGCCCGTGGGGCGCGCCGTCGACGAACGCCTGCAATTGCGACGCCAGCGACGTCGCCGAGTTTTCCTCGCCCCGTTCGCGCAGCGGCTCGCCGCTCACGGGAAAGAACAATGTTCCGCGGCCGAATTTGGTGTGCAGGGGCCGCAGCCCGTCGATCAGCCGCGCGATCGTCTTGCCCCAGGCGACGCCGATGCGGTGCATCTGCGGGATCAGGTCCTGAATGTACAGCGCCGCGTTCCAGCCGAATAATTCCTGGCGCTTGTGGTAGCCCGCCTTGTCGGTGGCGATCGGCCCGCTGTAAAAAACCTGCACCTTCGGCGGCGCCTGCTGGGGCCGCTTCTGTCGCGCCAGGCGTTCGATCAACCGGCGGAGCTCGCCCAGCCGGCGATAGAAGGCATTCTCGATCTCTTCCATCCGCCGGTCGGTGATGTCTTTTCCGCGCAGGAAGCCGGGACGCGACAGCCAGCCGCGCTCTTCGGCGAGCTTGAGTCGCCGGGAAACGTCGGGCTGCTTGATGCCGAGATGTTCGGCGATCTGCTCCTGCTTGAAGTGCATTTTATCGAACAGCCAGGCAGCCACCTGCGCCTGGAATTCGATGTCTTCGTCTTTGCGTGGCATGGAGTTACGTCGATCCGGCCCGAGATTCAGATTTTTAACTATTGACACGTCTCGGTTGATATTTATGCTTTAAGGAGGCGGCCCTTGGAACCACGAAGGGCTTCGATTTTACGGCCTTTCCCCGGCGAAACCACCTCAGGACCCACAGTGATGCAACGATTTGCTTCAGAGGCCCTCGTCAATCAGGGGGCGGGACAGTTGGGAGTTGCCGTCGACGAATGCGAAGCCGGCGATTCGTCGATTAATTTCCTGCAGGAAGCGCGCGTCGACACCGACTGGGTCAAGCTGAAGCTGGACACGCGGTTTAACGCCGACGTCGTGCAGAACCTGAAGAAGGCGGTTTACGCGGCGGGGCAGGGGGGCAAGCGCTGGTTTTCGGGCGGAGGGGAGCTGTCGGCCCGACAGGCGTCGATGATTCTGGATTACCTGGTGCTGGTCGAGCTCTTTCTGCGGTCCCGCAAAGATCTCGCAATGTATCGCCACGACCTGCTCGACTGCCGCGACCAGCTCCTGATGCAGATCAGCCGCTACACCGAAGGCCAGCCCGATCGAGCGACAGCCGTCGTCGACGCCGTCTGCCGCCGCATCGAGCGCCAGCTCGCGCGGGCGTAGCTACCTCCCACGATTCAACCGGCTGCGGTGGTTCAGGTAATCGATCAGGAGTTCCGCCAGGTCGCGGCTCGTGTCGATGGCCACGCGCTCCACGCGATTGTTGCGGCAGATTTCGTCGACCCGGTCGGTGAACCGCCTCACGGCAGCCAGGTAGGCCCGTTTCAGGTCCTCGGGCTGCGTCTGCAGCGCCTCGGGGACTTCCAGGCCGACGAATTTGACCGGCCCCTTGAAGTCGAATGCCAGCTCGTCGTGGTGCAGCACCTGGAACAGCACCACTTCGTGGTGGTTGTACCGCATCCGCTGCAGAGATTTTTCCAGCGCTTCAAGGTCGGTGAAGAAATCGCTGAAGATCATCACGATTTCGCGCCGCCCGATCCGGCCGGCGAATTCAACGAGGCACTCGGCCATCCGCGTCTTCCTGACCGGCTTCACCGAATCGAGCAATTCCGTCAGCCGCACGATCTGCGCCATGGAGTTGCCGGGTGGAACCGAACCGCCGAGCGCCTCGTCGAACGTCGTCAGCGAGACCCGGTCACTCTGGCGGACGACGGCATGCCCCAGCGTGGTGGCGAGCTGCGCTGCATACTGCAGTTTCTGCTGCGCCCCCTCGCCGTACCGCATTGATGCGCTGACGTCGAGCACGAGATGGCACACGAAGTTCGTCTCCATCTCGTACTGTTTGATGAAATACTTGTCGCGCTTGAAGTACAGCCGCCAGTCGATGTGCTTGGGGTCGTCGCCGCGCACGTACTCGCGATGCCCGGCAAACTCCACGGCGAAACCCGACAGAGGCGACTTGTGCGACCCGGCCAGGTTCCCCACGACGAGCCCCCGCGGCTCAATGTGCCGGCCGGCGACGCGCGACAAGACGTCTGGATCGAGATACCGCGAAAGAATGCTGTCACGCATGAGTTCACTTCCAGCTGACGATCCATAAGTTTGTCGTCCCGGCAGGCCGGCCGGAGTACGGTTCTCTCGCGAGCGACCGATGCCGCGTTTTGAACGGGGAATCGGCAAGCAGTTCGAGGAATGCGTTTGCCTGATGCCGGCCGGGGTCGGAAATCCAGGCCTCGCCATCGGGCGCCAGCATTTTTTTGAGGAGCCCCAGGATCGGGCGGTGGTTCTGTTTCTCGTAGATCACGTCGCAACCGAAGATCACGGGGAATTGCCGGTCAATGGGCGCGCGCCAGTCAAGCAGCAGCCCCTCGGCATTCCGTTCAGTCTGGTTTTGGCGTGCGTTGAACAGCGCCAGGTCGATCGCCCGCTGATCGTAATCGCTGAACGACACCTTGAGTCCGCGAGCCAGCGCGGCTTGACCGGAGAGCGCAATGCCCGCGCCGATTTCCAGCACGCTCGTTTCGGGAGGCCAGTCATGCCGGAGCACCGCCACGGCTGTCTCCAGCGAGGCGGGCCAGAGGTAGCTCCAGTACGGCATGTAATCGTCGCGGCGGTTCGCGGCCAGGACGTCGGGGTCGTCCAGAAAATCGTCGGGCGCCGCAGGCAGCGTGATGCGCAGCGTCGACCTGGCCAGGTGAAACTCGCGCGTCGTCCAGCCCCCCGGAATGGCGGGCAATTCCTGCGTCACTGCTGGCGGCCCTCGATAGCGACGAGCAAGACTCCCGCAGACAGCACCAGCAGTTTGCTGACCGGGCAACCGTCGTAAACGGTGACTGTCAGCTTCTGCACGAACGGATTGAAGTGCTGCCGGAACGAGGCCAGCTCCACCTGCTGCTGATCGCTCAGATGATACGACTGTGGAATCAGATTGCCGAGCGGCAAAAAGCGGCGGATCATGGCCATGGTCATGCTGTCTTCCTGAATCTTCCCGATTTCGCGATCGTCGGGATCCATCACGACCCACGAATCGCGCAGGATCGAGGCGAATCCCTTGCGCTTGAGCGCCCCCACTTTTTCGTGAGTCGAGGCGTCGATCACGTCGTAGGCGGCGCCGAAATCAATGATCTGGCGGGCCTTGATCATCACCCGCTCGTCGGTTTTCGCCTCGTCAGAGTAGATGCGAATGTCCTCTTTCAGTTTGAACGCCTTCTGCTCCGAGTACCCCACCAGCTTTTCGGATGCGTCGTAAATGTGGAATTTCGACGTCAGAAAAGTGAATATCTTCCGGCGGATCGTGTATTGGATTTCTGCCATGGTACTCTTCTCTTCGTGGTGGGGTCGCATGACGGGCTGGAACATGTCGTCGCAAGCGACAGCCCTTATCTCATTCCAGCGGTTCCGTTTCAAGCCAGTTGGGTCCGGCCGACAGGTCGACAACGAGCGGCACGCTCAACTTCAGGGCCCGCTCCATCTCGCCGCGCACGAGCGCCCCCAGGTCGGCAATGCGATCGGCCGGCGCCTCGAAGACCAGTTCGTCGTGAATCTGCAGCAGAATCTTGCCGGGATGGGCTTCGCCGCGCAGCCGCGCGAACACGTTCAGCATGGCCTGCTTGATGAGGTCGGCCGCCGAGCCCTGGATGACCGTATTGATCGCCGTCCGCTCGGGCAGGTTCCGCTGCCGGTTCGGCTGGGGCTGCGGGCGAATTCCCTGGATCGCGCGGCGACGGCCCAGAATCGTGGTGGCGTAGCCGGTGCGGGTCGTCTCGACGAGAAGTGCTTCCAGGTAACGATCGATTCCGGCGTAGCGCGTAAAATATCCGTCGATGAATTTGGCAGCGTCGGCCTGGCTGATTCCCAGGGCCGCCGACAATCCAAACGGGCTCTGCCCGTAAATCACGCCGAAGTTCACCGCCTTGGCAACGCGGCGCATTTGCCCGTCGACCGCCTCCGCGGCCACGCCGAAGATTTCCGCGGCGACGGCGGTGTGGATGTCTCCTCCGGTGGCGAACGCCGCGCACAGCGCCGGATCGGCGCTGAAGTGGGCCAGCATCCTCAATTCGATCTGCGAATAATCGGCGCACAAAAGCCGCCAGCCCTCCACCGACGGAACAAACGCCTGCCGCACGCGGCGCCCTTCTTCGGTGCGGATCGGAATATTCTGCAAGTTCGGTTCGCTGGAGCTCAGGCGGCCCGTCGCGGCCACCACCTGGTTGAACGACGTATGGATCTTCCCGGTCTCGGGGTTGATCATTTCCGGCAGCGCGTCGAGATACGTCCCCTTGAGCTTTGTCAGCACGCGATGCGTGAGCAGCAGCGACGGCAGCGGATGCTGCGCCGCCAGTTGTTCGAGCACGTCCTGGTCGGTGCTGGCGCCCGTCTTGGTTTTCTTGATGACCGGCAGTTTCAGCTCGGCAAACAGCACCTGCTGCAGTTGCTTGGGCGAATCGATGTTGAATTCGTGCCCCGCCAGCCCGTAGATTTCCGCCTTGATCTGCTCGAGCCGACCGGCGACTTCAGCGCTCTGCACGCGCAGCAGTTCGGAATTCACGCGGATGCCGTTGGCCTGCATTTCGACGAGCACTTCGATCAGCGGGCGCTCCAGGTTCCAGTACAGGTCCCACAGGCCCTGTTCGCGAAGCTGCCGTTCCACCAGGATCGCCAGCTCCCAGGCGACTTCGGCGTCTTCGACGGCGTATTCGGCGACGAGCGGAATGTCGATTTCATCCATCCGCTTCTGGAACAGCCCCTTGCCGATCAGCGCCACGATTGGAATCATCTCGTGGCCGAAGTAGCGGCGCGCCAGTTCGTCGAGGCTGTGACTGCGTGCGCCCGCTTCCAGCAGGTAGCTGCCGATCATCGGATCGACGCCAATCCCGCGCAGGCGGATTCCCGCGCGACGCAGCACGAGCATGTCGTACTTGATGTTCTGGTTGGCGACCGCCACGTCGGGATTTTCAAGTATCGGGCGCAGCGCGTCGGCGACGGTGTGTGGATCCAATGTCGTCTGCCCAGCCGGTCCGCGGACGGGAATGTAGTACCCGGCGTGCGCTTGCCAACTGATCGCCCAACCGACGATCTCAGCCCGCACCGCGTCGAGCGACGTTGTCTCCAGATCGAGGCAGAATTTCGGTTGCTGCTCGAGCTGCCGGATGAGCGACGCGAGTTTTTCGGGTGTATCGACGATTTCAAACGTGAGACGACGCTTCTCGAGTTTCGCAGCGCTGATTGCGCCAGGCTCGGCAGGCAGCCCCGTCGGCTCATCTGTATCGGCAGGGGCTTCATCCGGCGGCGGGTCGAATTCCTCGTCGTGATCAGCGAACAGAGTCTTGCGGGCAACGGCCGCGGCAGGTCTGGCTGGACGAGGCGGCGGTCCTGTGACGGTCGAATTGGGGGCAAGTCCGTCGGTACCCGCATCCAGACCACGCACTTCGTCGCCGAACCGCCGGAATCCGTACTCTCGAAACAATTCCTGCAGACGGTCGGCATTCCAGTGCCCCACACGGGCAGCGTTCCAGTCGATGGCCAGCGGCAGGTCGCGGCGCAGCTCCACCAGTTGGCGGCTGACCCGCGCCTGGTCGGCAAACGATTTGAGGTTTTCCCGTAGCTTTGCTCCCGGCGCCTCGTCGGCGTGTGCCAGCACCTCTTCGAGCGTGCCGAATTGTGCCAGCAGTGCGCTGGCTTTTTTTGGACCGACGAGTGGCACGCCCGGAACGTTATCGACGCTGTCTCCTACGAGCGATTGAAAATCGACCACCTGGTCAGGCCGAATCCCCCAGTCGGCGAGCAATTCGGGCTCTCCCATCAGCAGTTCTTTGCGCACGTTGTAGAGCTTGACCCGCGGCCCAATGAGCTGCCGGGCGTCTTTGTCGTTCGTGACGACGAAGACGTCGAGGTCTCTCGACGCCGCCTGGGCCACAACGCTGGCAATCACGTCGTCGGCCTCCCAGCCTGCGACTTCCAGCACCGGGATGCCGAATGCCTCGATCGTCTGTGCGATCATGGGAAATTGAGGCCGCAATTCCTCGGGCGTGCTGCTGCGGTTGGCCTTGTAGGCCGGGTACAGCCGTTCCCGCTCTCCCGGCCCGCTGGGGTCGGTCGCGCAAATCAGGTGGGTCGGCTGCTTCTGCCGCAGGATATTGAGGATGTCGCGGGTGAAACCGAAGACGGCGTTGGTCGGCAAACCCCGCGGACTGGTCATTTCCGGAATCGCATGAAAGACCTGAAATACCAGGGAGAAAACGTCAATCAGGTACAGCGAGTCGGACATACGGGAAATTCAACAGTGCTGCAGGTCGATAATTTTTTAGTACTCGGGCGACAATTGAGCCAGTGCCGGGGCAGATTCGCCGGACGTGCGGAACCGGCGTCTGCCGGCGTAGAATTTCGCATGCTCACGACACGACGGGCGTGCTTCAATTGTAGCGGTTTCGACGGTTTTTGCGCCTGGCCGGGAACGATCGCCGGGCGTCACGCGTCCCAGACGTAGCGGAATTGGTGAGAATTCCGAATTCCACAAACTTCCCGAACTCTGGCGAGTTCGGCGACAGGGCTTTCAATTCCGGCTCGTAAATCGGGAAATTCTTGACATTGGCCCGTTCCGGCAGCCACAATTAAGTTTCGAGCCATAGTCTGCGTCATTTCGCCCAGGTCCCAATCGTGTTCTGGAGAATCGTTCGATGGCAGCTTCGTCCAAACCGACCGGCGTTCACGTGGCGCTTATCATCTTTGTGCTCATCAGCATTGCCTGCGGGGTGGGCTGGCTGCTGGCGTACAAGGGGTCGGGCAGCATCAGCGACCTGCGCAAAGAGCGCGACGAAGCGAAGGACTCGGACAAAAAAGCCGCCGACTTGTTGCGGACCCGCGACGACGATATCAAGCGCATGAAAGACCTCGTGGGCCCGAATTATGAGGAGATCGGTGACGGCACGAACCCGAACTCGTTTGCCGGCGAGGTCAAGAAGCTCATGGCCGATTATGGCCAGGGCATCGTCGACCCGACCCTCAAAGGGACGATCATCAAGCTGCACCAGGCGATGCGCGATGCCAGTGATTCGCGCGACAAGCTGCAACTTCAGCTTGCCGTCGAGTTGTCGCAATTCGAGCAGAAACTGAGTGAGGCCAAGAAAGAGCTCGACACCGAAAAGAATGCCCGCGCCACGGCCGACAAGGGCAAGTCCGACGCCGACAAGATCCACAAAGAAGAAATCGACAAGAAAGACGCCGACATCGCCGAGTATAAAAAGTCCTACTCCGATCTGCAGACCCAGTACGACGAATTGAAGGAATCGAGCGACAAGCGGATCGCCGAGCTCGAAAAGCGGATTAGCGGCCTGGTCAGCATCAACAAGAAGCTGGCCAACGAGCTCGACGAAAAGACTCGCCCCAGCTTCGACGTCCCCAGCGGCCAGATTCGGTTCGTCGACACGGTGGGCAAAAAAGTCTGGATCGACATCGGCGAGGCCGAAGGGCTCAAGCCCAGAATGACGTTCAGCGTCTACAAGAAGCAGCACAGCGGCGTGGGGCGCGGGACGGTCAAGGGGACGGTCGGCGGAGAAGATATCAAGGCGGCGATCGAAGTCACCCGCATCATGGAGCCGCACCTCTCGGAAGCCCGGATCCTGACCGAAGACATCTACAACCCGATCATGAAAGGGGACCCGATCTACTCGCCTCTCTGGAGCGCGGGGCACGATGAGGCGTTCTCGTTCGTGGGCATCATCGATCTGAACGGCGACAAGAAGGACGACCGCGATTCGCTCAAGGAACTTGTGGCGACAGCCGGCGCGACGATCGACAACGACATCCGTCCCGAAGGCGTTCTGATCGTAAACGGCAAGACCGAAGATAAGCCGAAAGTCACCGAACACACGAAATTCGTCGTCATCGGCAAGATCCCCGAGATTGCCGACACGGCCGATGCGGATGAGATTGCGAAACTTCAGAAGGTCAATGAATACCGCAAGGACCTGGAAGACGCGGCGCGCGAACGGGGGGTCCGCGTCGTCAGCTTGAGCGACTTCTTGACGTACATCGGTTACAAGAACCAGCGCCGGCTGTTCGTTCCCGGGGGCGACGTTCCTTACAACCTCAAGTCGGGCGCGCACAGTGCGGGCGTCGGCGAAGCCAGCGGTTCCAAGCGCCAGAGCAGCGGCCAGACCAGCGCCGCCTATTCGGGCGACAAGGCGCTCAAGCCCAAGGGCCGCGGCGATGGCACCAGCAAGGTCTTCCGCGGCGGTGGAAAATAGTTCCGGGAACCGGCCGACCGATACCGATTCGATGACGGCTGGACGACGCGCGGGGTACGCCCCACGCGCGGGGACCGCGGACTTATCCCGGGTTCCCACATTACGCGCTTTGGTTACGCGGCTGCATCATGCCACCGGCTCGACGTGCTTCCCGATCAGATGAAATTCGCACGCTGCTTGTGAATCAGCGCAAGATTCGAAGGCTTGGCAATGCACGATTCAGTTCCGCGCCTCCAGCATTTGCGGTAAGAACTACGGCATTCGTTGCGCAGTTTGCCGTTCCAGTTGTTCGCGGAGTTCAACAACTTCGTTCTTCATTGCCGCCAACTCTTGCTGCAATCGCTGTTGTGCGCGCACATCCCAACACACACACTGGACGGCGATCACGTGCTGTTCGGCCTCAAAAATGGGGGTTTTGATGACCTGGACGACGAGCTTCTCCCCTCCCGGCTCCACGTGGTCTTCAATCGTCTCCAGGGATTTCCCTGATTCCACAACGCGGCGATCGTCGGCGCGGTATTTGGCTGCGAAATCCGGTGGATAGAAATCGAAGTCGGTCATGCCCAGGATCTCTTCGGGAGACTTTCCAACCTCGTCGCAGAACCGCCGGTTGCCGAAGGTGAACCTGCCGTCCAGATCCTTCCGGGTGACGAGCAGCGGCAGTTTCTCGAGCAACGAGAAGTAGAGTGTTTCCGACTGTTGGACAGCCTGCTCGGCATGTTTGCGTTCGGTGATATCCCGAAAAACAGCGACACTTCCCCCACTCTTTCCATCCGCGTCCCGGAGGGGCGTGGCATTCACGCTCAGAACGCGGCCCTCCGGCACTTCCGCATTCCGAATGATCACCTCGACGTCGTCGACGAGCTCACCTCGCATGGCCCGCGCCAACGGCAGTTCGTGCGGAGGATACAGGGTCTTTCCGTCCGGGAGAAAGCAACCGTAGCGATCGCTCCATTCGTCAGTCGGGGCGCTCGTAATTCCAATGCCGACCATGCGATCGGCAGCCGGATTCCACAGGATAAAATGTCCGTCGCTGTCGGCCACGACCACGCCATCGGCCATGCTCTGCAGAATCGATTTGAGAATCTCCGTCTGCGCGCGCAGAGCATCGTCAGCGGCCCTTTCGGGGCGCAGTTCCTTGAGCGCGACGATGCGTCCCAGCGTGCGATCTTCGGCTTTCCAGACGCGGCCGATTCCTCCCGTCGCATGCAGCGCTCCCCTCTCGTATCGGCTCTCAGCGCCGACTGAGAAGATGGTCGTTTCCGCAACATTGCGATCAGGGCGCGAGGGGAGAGCAGCCACCGAATTCCGAATTTCGACATCGTCGATTGCGGCCAGAGATCTCCGAAGATCCTCGGGCGCCCCGGCCAGACTCGCCCGGCTGTCACCGCTGTGAAGGGCGAGCTTCCGGTTGACTAAATACTCCAGATGCGATCGGTCGGCCTCGACGATCCACTTACGCTCAATCAGCAGGTCGACAAGCGGCACGCTCTTGCGGCCCGCCCACAGGAGGCACGCCTCGATGAATTGCTGCCGGTCGATGAGGTCAGCCTGAACGGCCAGTACCCCGGCGAGAAGATTTCGGTCAGTGTCCATGGACGAGCGATTCGAACGAAAGGCTGCGCCACCGGCCCAATACAGCTTGCACCGCCACGTTTCGTCCGATTCGGTCGCGCCGCGTCATCCGGCTGCTCGGATACGATAATCTTTGACTGGTCGATTCGTAAACCGCCGAAAGGAAAGCGCCGTAAGGATGTTCTTCCCCCGCGGTCAGAACCAATCTGAGGTGGCACGTGGATCGGGACGGTTGTGCTCACAGCCCAACCGCGGTTCCCTTCGACAATAAACGGGGAATGCGTGCCGCTCTTCGGATGATCCCAAAATCTCGGAACACCACCGGATGGCATCCGGTTTCGCCCAAAATCCTAAAAGCAAAAAAAAACCGGAAATGTGTCGCAACTTGCGGGACATTCCGGTAGATTGAGCTCTTCAAGAATTCACACTTCGTCGAGTCGTTTCACTTCGACGATCCGCGAACGAATTAACCGCATGGATGCATCATAGGATTTGAGTCGACGTGTCATGCCCAGCGCGATTGATCTCTCGATCGTCGTTCCGACGTTTAACGGCAGCCTGACCTTGGAGGGGCTCGTCGATGAGATTCTCTCGGTGTTCGGCGGCGAGCAGATTGAAATTGTGCTCGTCAATGACGGCTCTGTGGATGACACCGAAAGCATCTGCCGCCGGATCGCCCAAACGTTCCCAGCGACGGTGAAATTCGTCCAGCTCGCGAGGAATTTCGGCGAGCACAATGCAGTCCTGGCGGGGCTGAGCCGGGTGTCGGGCGCGTGCGTCGGCATTCTCGACGACGACGGCCAGAATCCGCCGGCCGAGCTCTTGCGAATGTGGAAACGCCTTCGGGAAACCGGCGACGACGTCGTGTACGGCCGATATCTCCACAAGCAGCATAGTTGGTGGCGCAACGCCGGAAGCTGGCTTAACGGACTGGTCGCCACGATTCTGGGCGGAAAGCCTCGCGATTTGTACTTATCGAGCTTCAAGGTGATGCGCCGGCCGCTGGTGCAGGAGCTTCTGAAATACCGCGGGTCGCGTCCGTACCTGGACGGTTTGATCTGGCGATCGACACGGCGCATCAGCCAGCTCGACGTCGTGCATCGACGGCGGCAACTTGGGCAGTCGGGTTATACGCCGCGAAAGCTTATCTGGCTGGGACTCGACATGATCTTCTGCTTCTCGAACGTCGGGTGGCGTTTCGTCCGTCGGGCCGGGCCGCCCCCGTTCGTCATCCGCGATGTCCAGGCAGGAGACACGGCAGGTGACTGACTTTTACGACAATCGGCGCGTGCTGGTCCTGGGAGGGCTGGGCTTCATCGGCAGCAATCTGACGCTCAAGCTCGTCGACTGCGGCGCCCACGTGACGGTTGTCGATTCGCTGGCACCGGGGCTGGGCGCGAATTGGTTCAATGTGCAGCCGGTGCGGAATCGCATTCGCGTCGTCGTCTCCGATCTTCGCGACGCCGATCGTCTGACGGCACTGGTGCGCAGCCAGGACGTCATCTTCAGCCTGGCGGGGCGGGTCAGCCACATCGCCAGCATGCGCGATCCGCTCATCGACCAGGACATCAACTGCCGCAGTCAGCTCTCGCTGCTCGAGAGCTGCCGGCAGCACAATCCGGCGGCCAGAATCGTATTCGCCAGCACGCGCCAACTTTACGGCCGGCCCCGCTACCTGCCGGTCGACGAGCGGCACCCGATCGCCCCGGTCGATGTGAACGGCGTCAGCAAGCGCGCGGCTGAAATGTTCTTCACCCTCTACCACAAAGTGCACGGCCTGCACACGGTGTCGCTGCGGTTGACGAACACGTACGGCCCGCGGATGAACCTGTGCGGTTTTGGGCAGGGGTTTATGAACGTCTTCTTGAATCGTGCCTTGACGAATTCTCGCATCGACATCTTCGGGACCGGATTGCAGCGCCGCGATTTCAATTATGTCGACGACGTGGTCGACGCGTTTCTGCTGGCCGGTCAGGATGATCGCCTGGACGGCCGGATCTTCAACCTGGGACACGCCGATCACGCCAGCCTCCTCGAGGTGGTCCGCCTGCTGCAACGGCATGCCGACGTCGATTTCCGCTGCGTCCCCTTTCCGGCCGACTACGCGGCGATCGACGTCGGGGATTACTACGGCGATTTTTCGAGATTCCATGAGGCGACCGGCTGGCAACCGAAATGTGACCTGGCGCAGGGCATCGCGGCGACGTGGCGATTTTTCGATCAGCATCGGGAATGGTATCTGGAGTCAGAGCATGATTCTGGCGTTCGATCCGTGCAGCGAATACCGGCGGCATCAACACGAGATTGATTCGGCGATCGCCCGGGTGCTGAATTCCGGACAGGTCATCCTCGGGCCGGAAGGCGCCTGCTTCGAGGAGGAATTCGCCGCGTATGTCGGTGCCCGCTACGGCGTGGGCGTCAAATCGGGCACCGACGCTTTGATCGTCGCCCTGCGCGCCCTGGGGATCGGCGCCGACGACGAGGTGCTGACCGTGGCCAACACGGCAGTTCCGACGGTGGCCGCCATTCGCGCCACCGGAGCGATTCCTCGATTTGTCGACGTCGATCCGGTCACGTTGCTTATGGACGCAGATCATCTGCAGGCTGCGATCAGCTCGCAGACCCGATGTGTCGTGGCGGTTCATTTATACGGCAATCCCCTGGACATGCAGCAGATCAAGGCGATTGCCGCGCCTCGAGGCGTGCCGATTGTGGCCGACTGTGCGCAGGCGCATGGGGCGCAGTTCGGCGGGCGGCACGTCGGCCCCGATGCCGACATTGGATGTTACTCGTTTTATCCGACCAAGAACCTGGGAGGGTTTGGCGACGCGGGCCTTTGCACCACCGACGATGCTCGGCTGGCCGCTCAAATGCGGCGCATCCGCATGTACGGCTTCGATGGCGACAGGGTTGCCCAATGCGAAGGCCTGTGCAGCCGCCTCGATGAACTGCAGGCGGCCATGTTGCGGGTCAAGCTCCGACATCTGGACAAGGTGCTGCTGGTTCGCCGCCGCCTGGCGGAACGCTACACGCACTCGCTGAGCGAGTCGGATTTTGTCTTGCCGGCCACAACGCCCGGGGGGCGGCACGCCTATCACCAGTACGTCGTTCGCACATCGCAACGCACGACCTTGATGGAAGAACTCCAGCGGGCGCAAATCGGTTACGGCATCCATTATCCGGTTCCCGTGCATCTGATGCCGGCCTATGCCTGGCTCGGATACCGGCCCGGCGATCTGCCCGTGACCGAGCGTGCGGCCGAAGAGGTGCTGTCATTGCCGTTGCACGTCGGACTGTCGGAGAACGAAATTCGCGACGTGGCGTCTGTGTTGCGGGGCGCTGTCCAGGCCGTCACTTGATTCCCGCAGGTTGCAAGGCAGGTTCGACCGGCAAACAACGCCCCGGAGTTGGAGTTCTGATGAATCGTGCGGAGTTTGACCTGATGGCGGCGGTCGAGCGCGAGCACTGGTGGTACTGGGGCCTGCGCGACCTCATCGCCCGTTCGTTGCGGCGACTCGGTCTACCCGGCGACCGTACGTTGTCTGTGCTCGACGCCGGCTGTGGTACAGGCGAAAATCTGCGGCTGCTGAATGAGGTTCTTGCTCCGCAATACCTGGGAGGATTCGATCTCTCTCCGCGCGCGCTCGAACATGCGGCGCGAAAGAACCCCGGCGCCGACCTGTATCAGGGAGACATTCGCCATCCCGAACTGCACGTCGCGGAACTCGACGTCATTACGAGTTGTGACGTTCTCGATGTGCCCGGAGCCGACTCGGCGCTGCCGGGACTTAAACGACTCGTTTCGGCGTTGCGGCCCGGCGGACTCTTGCTGCTGAATCTGCCGGCGTTCGCCTGGCTGCGCAGCCGCCACGATCTGGCTGTCCACAGCCGCCAGAGGTTCACGGACCGAGCGGTCCGTCAGTTGCTGCACGACGCGGCACTTTCGGTGGAACTCGTGACCTACCGGGTCTGGGCGGTCTTTCCGCTGATCGTCCTGGCCAGACTGCCGTCGATCATCTGGCCGCCGTCGGATCCCGCGGCGGTGCATTCTGATGTGGCCGTGCCGCTGGCGGGCGCCAATACGCTGCTCCGCTGGCTGTTGTCGGCCGAGAACTCGGCCGTCGATGCCGGGCTGCGGTTGCCCTGGGGCAGTTCGGTATTCGCCATCGGCCGCAAAATCTGATTGCCATGTCGCGACTCCCGAGGAGGCGGAAATGACGCTGGCGGTGAGGCCGTCGTGGTCGCTGTTCCTTCCCGGAGCGGCGTTGTTTGCCGCGATCTATGGGCCGGTCTTGTTTGCGCCCCCGGGGTATGCGCCGGCGACCCGCGACTCGGACTTTTACATGTATTATTTCCCAATGACGGAAGCGGCGTTTGAGATGCTGCGAGGAGGCCACATGCCGCTGTGGAATCCGTACATCGACTCGGGACTGCCGTTTCTGGCTTCCATTGAACTCGGCATCCTGTATCCGCCCAATTGGCTGCACCTGGTCTTGCCGGCAGAACGGGCCTTCTGCGTATTGTACGTGTTGCATGTGCTGCTGGCCGCGGGCGGGACCTGGTTTTATGCCCGCGGCCGCGGCAGAAGCCCTGGAGCGGCCCTGTTCTCTGCGCAGGCGTTCGCCTTTGCCGCTCCAACGATCCTGCATCACGACATGGGAATGACGTCGGTCGTGTACTCGTCAGCCTGGTTCCCTCTGATCTTTGCCATCGTCGACCGCTGCCTGCGATTGCGGACCGCGGGCAGCGCGTGCGTCTTGGCAGTCGTGCTGGCCTGCCAGTTTCTGGCGGGGTTTCCGATGTTCAGTCTGTTGCTGGCGGCGCTGATCCCGGCGTATCTGGCCGTCTTCGGGATCGACTGGCGCCGGCCAATGTGCCGCGCCAACGGAGGGACCATCCTGCTGTTCGGGACGGCGGCGATTCTGGCACTTGGTCTGGTTGCCCCGCAGCTTCTGGCGACGTGGGAATACGCCGAGAATTCCCAACGGGGAGATTTGGGTTACGAACAGTCGACGCATTGCTGTTTCCCCGCACCGAACCTGATGACTCTCGTCGTTCCCGAGTTCTTCGGCAATGACCAGGGGTGTCAATATTGGGGCGAAGCGTATTTGTTCGATGCCAATGCGTTTTGCGGAACGACGACCGTGTTCCTGGCGCTGCTCGCCGTGATGTTCTGGCGCAATCGCGAAGTTCTGTTCTGGAGCGCCGTGGGAGCGGTGATCCTGGCATTTGCTCTGGGGAAATACTCGTGGTTTTACGATCTGTGCTATGTGCTGGTGCCAGGGGTCAACCGGTTTCGGGGGGTGTCGCGGCTTGTGATTTTTGTGGTGTTCGGATTGGCGGTGCTCGCCGGGATCGGGCTGGACGGTCTCCTGGCCGGAAACCATTTGAAAGGCCGTCGCAGGCTGTCCTGGGCCGTCGGTGTGCCGGCCGCCGGGATTGCGGTCTGGGCCGGCTGCCTGTTAGCGGCCGGTTCGAACGCTCCCTCTGCGTGGCAGAGCGTCTTCGAATGGGTCCGGGGGCCGGGAGCTGAGCTGCCTTTGCAGATCCCGGCGCATCTGGCGTCTCGATTCCTGCAGATCAGTTTTGTCACGTTGCTCAAGAGCCTGTCGGTTTCTGGCGCCGCGCTGCTGGGGGCGAGTCTGTTGATCGGTGGGGGCGTGTTCACGTTGCGGGATCAGCGCTGGCGCGTCCTGGGGCTGGTGACTCTGCTGGCCGCAGAACTGTACTGGTTCGACGCCCGGCACGTCGTGCTGATGGAGACCGAACCGTGGCGTCTGATCGCGCGCCGTATCCAATCCGTCCTGGCGGATGACCAGGGCCTCTACCGTGTCGCCGCGTACGGCCACACTCCGCCTCTGCCGCTCAATCGGTTTCTGTACGGGCGGCTGCAGGATGTCGGAGGGCACGAAAATTTCGTGCCCTACCGCTACAGCCTGTTTCTGGATTTTTGGCTGGGCATCGAGCCGCAATGGCAGACGTACTTGACCGTCCCCAACTCCAATCGGATTTATGACCTGCTCAATGTCAAATACTTTGTGACGTTTCCGGAGAATGGAACGTGGGGAGTGCGGGACGAGCTCGTTCGGGAATGGGCATTTCAACATCAGGGGCGCAATCACTCGCTGTATCGCAATGGAACTGCATTGCCCCGCGTGTCGCTCATCCACGCTGCGCACCGGGCAATGGACTTGAAATCGGCCTTTCATTTGCTCGAGCCCTTGCGTGAGGGGGGAACCGTTGACATCGAAACTGTCATCGAAGGAGACCCCGGCATTTCGCTGGAACCGGTGTCGGATGCCGCCCGCAGGGACGAGCACGTCACGGTTGTCGAGTACTCCGCGCAGCGCATCGTCGTGGACGCGCATTGTCGCGGGCCGGGCCTGTTGCTTTACAGCGAGAATTATTTCCCGGGTTGGGAAGCGCGGGTCGACGGCCAAGAGGCCCCGGTCCTGCCGGCGAACGTGTTCATGCGCGCGGTACCTGTCACGGCGGGAGATCATCGCGTGGAAATGAGTTACCGACCCGCTCCCTATCGAATCGGCTGCTGGCTGGCAGCGGCCGCGCTGGTCATCATTTTGTTGCAATTCACACGATTGTGTCGGCGATCGTACCGGATCCGCGTCATTCGTCGTTCTTTACCGTCGGAGCAACAATAGACGGCGCCGGTCCGCGTGGAATTGCATTACGACAAGGACGTCAACCTCACTAGGTTGGGCGAGCACATTGGGCAGGTCGCCGGCGGACTGCGCCAGAGGTTGGCCGATGGGTGTAGTGATCCACCGATTTTTGCGCCACTGCAGATTGCACACAAACCGTGGCATCATCGGGGATTCTGCTATTCTCCCCGTACACAACGCTCGTTTGAACTGTTTCCAAAGAGAGTTTTTCGGAGAGGATTGCCCTGCAAGGATTTAGGGATTCCGCGACTTATTCGGTGTGCCTGAAACCGAATGCAACGGTAACGGAAAGCGCGCTCGGGTTAACGGAGACGCGGTTACAGGCGTCCCGAGCCGCCGGCGAGCGGCGCGGTCGGGCACGCGCGACTCTGCTCCGGCGGGGCGGGCATGCCTGTAACTGCGTGTTGAACGATGCCGCGGTGCCGGGCGCGACAGACTTCACTGGGATCTCAGTCGCTATGGAGAATCGTCGGCTCTGCGTCGTGTCGGGACCCGGCAGGAGTCCAAGTGCCCGCTTGAGGGCGGTTTTGCCCGACGACGGAGACGGTCCGGGCGAACGGAATGCAAACCCCGATCGTCCGCAGAAAGCGCGCCATTCACTCGGTCAGCGCATCGTGCGCGCTCTCGGAGCGACACTGGCCGATGGCGAATAGAGAAGTGAGAGTAGAAAGCTGAGAGGAGACAGCCCTGCCAGGTCGCGCAAGCGCGAATACGTTCGGCTGAGATTCTGGACGCGCCACGTCCGGCCGTTCGTAATACCGCCTTCAGGCGGTGGCGTCTGAATGTCCCCGTCGCGATTTCACGCCAACCGGCTAAAGCCGGTACTACGAGCCCGGTCGTGCGGGCCACGGGTGACGCGGGACAAACGCGACTTACAACTCGAGCTTATCCAGCCCGTCCATCAGGTCGTCGAGCTCGTCGTGCGATTCTGGCTGGTTCGTCCGACGCTTCGGGATGCCGACGGACATCCCCACGGCGTCGCGCCCGTCGGCGACCAGCTCGTGATCGCGTTCGAGCACGGCCTGCTCGATCGCCGTCGGCGCACCGAACAGCTTCGACAGGTCGATCTTGAATCCCGTGACCGTTCCCACTTCGGAACCAGCGATGGCCTCCGACTTGTGTTCCGGAAAGATGATCGCATTCTCGGGACAGACCCGGCTGCACGCCGGGCAGCCTTTTTTGCAGTTGTCCTGCTGTTCGACGAGGATCCGCTCGGCGGCGTCGACGCCGTACACTCCGAACAGGCAGAAGTCGATGCACTCCATGCAGTTCGTGCAGCGGCTGTAGTCGATCACCGGATACCAGCGCCGCCGTGTTGGCTCGTCGGCTGCACCCGGCGAGCCATTGGCCGCCGGCGCCACATTCGCCGCGCTCGGCGCGAAGGCCCCCGGATTCAGATACCGTTGCAGTTGCTGGGGCGCCGGGTTGCCGTTCACCCAGCCCAGCAAGTCAACGGTCTGCACCGTGCTTTCGCGGGCAATTCTGCGGATTTCATCGAGGTACACGGCCGGGTCCGACTGGTCGCGCAGATCGACGCAGTAGATCCCGATCGAGGATCCAGCGTGCAGCGCGCGGAAACAGCCACGACAACAGCAGCATGTCTCCGCGCACCGACTTCAAGAACAGCATCCCGGAGTGGTCCGGTGTCAGGTCGTTCAAATGCGGAATCAGCGAGACCTCGACCTCGGGCTCGAGCAACAGGGCCGCCGCGATGTTTTCTTCAAGCTGGCGCTTCGTCGGGTTCTTCCCCGGCGACTGCGCGATCACGACCGTAACCTTTTTTCCCGCCATTTTGTCCGCCTCAAACGCTAACGATCTGTTTCGGATTTGGAAGTTCGGATTTCTTCAGTCATTCGGATTTCGACAGTTGTCATTCGCCCCGCCTACTCATTCATCTGCCCCTTGATCACCTGCTGGGTTTTTTCCCAGCCTGCTGCCAGCAGATCGACATATTGTTCGGGAGTCAGCAGTTCGGCGTCGGTCGAAAATTCGTAGAGCCACCCTGCCTCGTAATTGTCGGTATTAATGACGGAAGGATCGTTCAGGGGCTGGTCGTTAAACCGGCCCACGTGCCCGTCGTGGGGAGCGTAAAGACTTGACACGGCCTTCGAACTTTCGACCTCGCCGATTTCCTGTTTCGTGCGAACCGCGGTCTCCGCATCGATCGACCAGCTCAGAAAGTACACGTCTTGCAACAAACGCACGGAATAAGCCGTAAATCCCACGCGAAAACAGCCGCCTGCGGGCTTCAGCCACAGGTGATTCGCGGCGTACCGGCGATCGCCGGGAATCCGCGCCGCGAACTTTCCCATCATGAATTCCAGGTCGCCTGGCATCTTCCCAGTAGATAGAGATTTTCGGCCCGATGCAAGCCGCGGCTCGATCGCGTCCGAGGTTTATTTCCAACCCGAAAAGTGTACCATAGTCGCACCATGCGAAACATCATTACGCTCGTGCTCGGCGGTGGTAAAGGGACGCGGCTATACCCGCTGACGAAACTGCGCTCAAAGCCAGCCGTGCCCCTGGCCGGCAAGTACCGCCTGATCGACATTCCCATTTCGAACTGCCTCAACAGCGGTCTCAACCGCATCTACGTGCTCACGCAGTTCAATTCGGTGAGCCTCAATCGGCATATCAACCAGGCCTACAAGTTCGACCTGTTTGGCGGCGGGTTCGTCGAAATCCTCGCCGCGCAGCAGACGAACGAAGGGGAAAACTGGTACCAGGGAACGGCTGACGCGGTCCGCCAGAACCTGCGCTCGATTCAAGGCCGAGGCATCGACTACGTGCTGATCCTCTCGGGCGATCAATTGTACCGTATGGATTTCGAACGCATGTTCCAGATCCACGTGGAATCCAAGGCGCACGTGACAATTGCGGCATTGCCCGTCGATGCGGCCAAGGCTTCGGCTTTCGGGATCGTCCGGCTCGATGATTCCGGGCGCGTCGTGGGCTTTCTGGAGAAGCCGAAAACCGCCCAGGAGGTGGCGCTCGTCCGCACCGATCCCGCCTGGATCGACGCGCGCGGCATTCCCAGTCAGGGGCGCGATTGCCTGGCCAGCATGGGAATCTATCTGTTCAATCGCGACACGCTGATCGAGCTGCTCGACAAGACGAAATATCAGGACTTCGGAAAAGAGATCTTTCCCGCGGCGATCCGCTCGCGCCATGTGCAGGCGTATCTCTACGACGGCTACTGGGAAGACATCGGAACGATCCGCGCTTTCTACGAAGCCAACATCCAGCTCACCCAGCCCGATCCGCCGTTCCAGTTGATCTCGCCCGATTCGCCAATGTACTCGCGGCTTCGCTTCCTGCCTCAGTCGCAGTTTCAGGGAGCGCAGATCAAGAACGCCATCATCGCCGACGGCTGCCGGATCGGCGAGGGAACGATGATCGAAAATAGCATCATCGGCGTGCGGTCGCGGATCGGCCGCAACGTGACAATCCGCAATTCGATCTTGATGGGCGCCGACTTCTTCCAGACAAGCGGCGAAGTGGCCGCCGATCGCGATGCAGGCAGGCCGCCGATCGGTATCGGCGACTGGTCACGGATCGAGGGGGCCATTGTCGACAAGAACTGCCGCATCGGCTCCCACGTGCAGGTTTGCAACGCGGCCGGGGTCGAACAGTCCGCCGAAACCGACGGCACAATGATCGCCGACGGCGTCCTGGTGGTCGTCAAAGACGCCTCGCTCCCCGACGGGTGGAAAAAGTCCTGACCTGCCCGTCCTTTTTCTCTCGTCACTCCTCGCTCTTCTCTCTTCTGCCCCTCGCAGCGCTCCGACCGCGTCACACTATCTATCCACTCGCCCCAAACGCCTCCTGCTGCAACAACTCCCGTGTCTCGGCATGTTGCGGCGCTTCAAACACCTGCCCCGGCGGCCCGGATTCGACAATCACCCCGCTCGACATCACGTGCACTTCGGTGGCGACTCGCCGTGCGAACTCCATTGCGTGCGTGACGACCAGCATCGTTTGCCCCTGCCGGGCCAGGTCGGCCATCACCGCCAGCACCTCGCCCGTCATCTTCGGGTCTAAGGCGCTCGTCGGTTCGTCGAACAGCACGAGCTGCGGATTCATGGCCAGCGCCCGTGCGATGGCCACGCGCTGCTGCTGTCCGCCTGAGAGCTGCGACGGGTAGCTTTCCAGACGGTCTCCCAGGCCGACCCGGTCGAGCAGCTTGCGGGCCTCGGCGACGGCCGTGTCGTACGGGACTTTCAGGACGTGCATCGGAGCTTCGACGATGTTGCCAAGCACCGTCTGATGCGGGAACAGATTGAATTGCTGAAACACCATCCCCACGTGCTTGCGGATGTGCGCCAGTTGCCGCAGGCGTTCGTGGTGCGATGCGTTTCCCGCCAGCCGGCCGCCGGCGACGTCGATTTCGCCGTCTCTGAACACTTCCAGCCCGTTGATGCACCGCAGCAGCGTGCTTTTGCCCGAGCCCGAAGGGCCGATCAGCACGCCGACTTTTCCGGGCTCGAGTGACAGCGACACGCCGCGCAGCACTTCGCGCTCTCGATAGCGTTTGACGAGCCGGGTGATTGTCAGCATGTGATTCTGAAAGCGCTTCAAAACGACGCGGCCCCACGGGGACCAACCTACCGGTCGGTGCCCGCCCGTGGGCTTGATTAGTTATCTTTCTTTTCTCTCGTTTCTCGTCTCTCGCCTCTCCCCTCTGCGTCGTCTCGCACTCGACGGCCCCGTTCGCCAACGCATGCACCCGGGGACTTACGTCCCCGGCTCACCCCCCTCTCGCCTCTTCGACCCTTTGTTTCAATGCACACCACCCCGCAGCTTCCGCTCGAGCAATCCCGCGAGCAGCGACAGCGGGTAACTCATCAGCAGGTACAGAACGCTCGCCAGCGCCGCCATTTCCAGGAACAGTCCCGTGTCCTTGGCGCCCATCGAGTACTGTTTCGAAAGCTCTTCCACCGCGATGACTGAGCAGACCGCCGTGTCCTTGAACAAGGCGATGAAATCGTTGGCCGTCGCTGGAATCACCAGCCGCACGGCCTGCGGCAGGATGATTCTGCGCACCGCCAGAAACCGCGACATCCCCAGCGACAGCGCCGCTTCGATCTGCCCGCGCGGAATGGCCTGCAAGCCCAGGCGGAAAATCTCGGCCTCGTAGGCCGAGTAATTGACGGCCAGCGCCAGCACGCCCGACCAGAACTCGTCGATGCGAATCCCGGCTTTCGGCAGAATGTAATAGACGACGAACAACTGGAAAGCCAGCGGAGTGCCGCGCACGAGTTCCACATAGATGGTAAAGGGCAGCCTCACGAGCCGGGCCAGCAGCGACGGCGGCGACGCCCCTCCCCCCAGTGCGGGTGAGTCCCAGGTGCGCACCAGGGCGGCGCAGACGCCGATCAGGATCGCCAGCGGCATTGATATCAAGGCCAGCGCGATGGTCACGCCCGCCGCCTGAATGAGCAATGGAATCTGGGCCAGCAGCGCCTGAACCGGGTCCTGCTGCTGCTTCCGCAAGCCGGTGTCCCACGTGGACCAGACGTCGGTGAGTTTCTCCTGTGTGTTGTTCCAGATTCCGTATCGTTCGTAGAGGGCGCGCAACTGACCCGACTTGTGCAAGGCCTGCAACGCCTCGTTGATGCTCGTGACCAGCTTTTCGTCGTTCGCCCGCACGTAGGCCACGTAGTACCCCTGTGCCGCCGGCTCGTCGACGACCTCGATATTTTCAAATCGTTTCAGGTGTTCGACGTAGAAGTGCAGAATGGGCATATCCTGCACGGTCGCATCCAGTTGCCCGCCGTTCACCTGAAAGAGGATCTCAACGCTTCCCGAGAAGCGAACGACGTGGCATGTGGTCCCGTACCGGTCGGTCACATATTTGTCGGCTGCGGAAGCATCAAGAACGCCGACGCGCCTCGGCTTGCCGTCAGGCCCCGGTTTCTTGAGGTCGTCCCACGATTTCACCGCGCCGTCGAGCGGGTCATTCTTGTCCCGGACCTTCGCACAGAGTCCCAGTTCGTAAATGTAATAGGGGAGGCTCGCCAGATACCGCGATGCCCGCTGATTCGTGAACTCATAGCCGTTGAGCGCGACGTCGATGTTCCCGCGGGACAGGACCATCAGCATCTCTTCCCACGTGCATTGCACGAAGGTCGCCTGCCGGCGCATGTGCTTCGCGATCGCGTCGGCCAGTTCCACCTCGAAGCCGATGATCTCGGTGGGATCGTCGTCGCGCGAAAAAATGTAGGGGCCGCCCCCCTCTCTATCGCCCCCCCACCGCAAGCGCGGCGGTTTCGGCGGATCGGCGCCTGGCGCAACGTGGCTGTTCGCAGCGACAAACAGAATGGCCACCGCGATCAAAGCCAGTCGCGTCGCCCCACACCGCAGCCGAATTGTATCCAACGTGGCAGTCCTCTACCGCGAAGGCCAAACCGAACGGGAGTCACTGAAGGAATGACTCGAATTGCCGCCGCGAACACAACGCGCAGAGAATCTTAGCGATAACCCGCCGCAAATACAGGGAAACGCCGGCATCGGCCTCTTTTTTCTCCCCGTCTCCCCTCTGCGTCGTCTCGCGCTCGTCGGATCCATTCGACAACGAACGCACCCGGGGACTTACGTCCCCGGCTCGCCTCGCCTCTCGTCTCTCGTCCTCTGCTCTCCTCTCACACCCGACCCCCGTCCGCCACCGGCCGAAGATGAAAGCACAACGCTTTGCGGGAAGTCAGCCGAGACCCCTGCCGGCTTGCCGGTAGGGGTCGCTACGCGCCGGCTCGGGCCAACCGGCTCGCGGGAGTGTTTTGGCTGAGATCGGAGATCATCTCGCGCGTCGCCGCTGCCACCGCCTGTTCCCACTGGTCCGGCCCGAACCGGGCCGCGTACTCTTTGCGCTCGAACGCGAAAATGATCCCGCGCGAGCTGTTGACCACCGCCCCCAGGCCGTCCGCGTCGAATGCCGCAGCGATGTCGCGAGCCGCACCTCCCTGCGCGCCGTAACCGGGAATCAGCAGCGGCACATGCGGCATCGCGGCACGCAGCGCGCTCAATTCCTGCGGATAAGTGGCACCCACGACCGCTCCCACCGCGCCGAAACGGGCGGTGCCGGCCGTCGACGCGGCCAGTTCTTCGACGACCGCGGCAACCCGCCGGTACACGGTTCCCTGACTGTCGCGCACATCCTGGAACGATCCCGCGCCCGGATTGCTGGTCCGCACCAGAACGTAAATCCCCGCTCCGCGCTCCACCGCCACGCGCACAAAAGGTTCGAGCGTGTCGCGGCCGAGATACGGGTTCACTGTCAGCGCGTCGGCCCCCCAGGCGGCTGCCCTCGCGTCGCGCCCGGCCAGGTATCCGCGGGCGTAGGCTTCAGCCGTCGTTCCGATGTCGCCCCGCTTCGCGTCGCAGATCACCACCAGGCCCGCGTCGCGCGCCTTGCGAATCACGCGCGCCAGCGCGGCGGTCCCGGC
>JACQFH010000593.1 GCA_016200145.1 Planctomycetia bacterium
ACCGTAGCCCGTGGCCGACGCTGCCCGCTTCGGCGCGTTCTCGTTTCCACGCTCTGCGTGGGAACGAGGGATGCGTGCTAATTTTCCTGCAGCGCCGCGGCGAAGCGCCGGGCGCGGTCGACGGGAGGGGCGGGGGAGCGCGGGACGGCGCCGCCGGGGACGGGGTCGACTTTGAGCAGCACGAATCGCGGACCGCGCGCGCCAAGCACCTCGTCGACCTGAGCGCGCCAATCATCGAGACGATCGAATTCCCGCACGGAATTGAACCCGGCGCCGCGCGCGATCTGGCAGAAATCAATCGGCGAGCCGGGGGGCCGCGCGTGCGGCGCCGCGGCGGTCGATTGCCCGCCCGTCACTTCGTAAACCGAATTATCGAACACAATCAGAGTGTAGTTTTACGGGGCGACAGCCGTGATCGTCACCAGGCAGCCCAGGTTCATCAGCATGCAGCCGTCGCCGTTCAGCACGATCACGTGACGTTGCGGTTGGGCGAGCGCCATCCCCAGACCCAGCGCCGGCGCTTCCCCCATCGCGGAAGGAGCGTAGATGAAATCGAGCGGGTGCGTCCCCAGCTTCATCCACTCGCGCGCCGGGCCCATCGTACTGAGCACGACGTGCTGTTCCTGCCGGACTTCGTGCAGCACGCGGAGGGATTCGACCAGGGACATTCGCGACATGGGGCGTCTTTCTTACATCCGGCCTTCGGCAATCAGCACCGCGCCGGGGCGACGGGCCTGCCGGCAGGTGGAATAGTGCGCTTTCAACTCAGGGAGCTTGCCGGAAGAGTCGATCAGCCGATACTCGATATTCCACGATTTCAAATTGGGCTCGGTGTACGTGCGGGCGGAATCATCGGCCGCGGGATTGAGTGCGTTGCGATAACCGATGACTGCGAACAGCGGCACGCCGTAGTCGTACAGCGCGTTCCGCAGCGAGTCCCCCGAATCGAAGAGGCCCGTGCACTGAATCATCACCAGCGGCTTCGCCCCCCCCAGCTCCAGTCCCATGGCGACGGCCCACGCTTCCCCTTCGCGGCAGACTCTCACGAGGGTCATGCCGCTCGCATCTTGCAGCGCGGACTCCCATTGCCCCAGCGTACTGTCGGGAAGCCACACGATGTGCGTGATCCCCATCTCCGTGAGCTCTGCGACGATCTGCTCCCCCGAGAACATGCTCAACCTTTCTGTTCGCGGGACGGTGCGTCGAGCGGGGTGATCCACAGAAACGGCACACCCGCCTCGTCGATCAGCACTTCGACCTTCGCCTTGGCTTTGAAAGTGAATTCCTTGAGAGCGGTAATCCACGTCGTCTTCTTGAACGGATACGTGATCTTGACCTCCGCCAGATCAACGTCTTTGGCCTCCAGCCCCGCGCGGTCGATCAGAATGGGCAGTTTGATCTGCCCCGCCACGGCCTCAAGGATCCGATCGAGCGGCTCTTCGTCGAGATCGATCGTTTTGAACTGGAACAGCGTGGGAGCAAGTTCGGGAATCTCTTTCACTCGCGGCCAGCCGACCGGCCAGGCATTCTTGGCCTCGTCGAGCGGCGCGACCGTCAGCTCGATCATGCCGTCCGGCAGGCGGCGCGGCCGGAAGCCGAGCCCCTGTTCGGCCAGCAGCACGGCCAGGGCCGTCCCCTGACTGATTCCCGTCAGCGACTGGCTGACGCGCGCCCGTTCGCCGCGCTCTTTCAACCGCTGCACCGCGGATGTCGTGAGCGCGATGGGGTGCTGTTTCGGCACATCAAATTTCGGCAGCAGGCTGGCGACCGGCACGTCTTTCGTCTCGGCGTCGAGTGGCCGTTTGAGCGCCGTGTGAATCACACCGAACTGCTCTTTGGTGAGTCCCCAGACCGGCTGGCTGCCGGGGTCTCCCTGGGCACCGTAAACGCGCAATTCTTTGAGCCACGCCGCGAGTTTGGCGGTTTCGTCTTCGGTAAACGTCTGATCGGGGAAAACCAACCGGCCCTTGCTGTCGAGGGCCCCCACGACGCGCACCGTGCGCAGCACGCCTTTCCCTTTGTCTTCGGTGACGCCCAGCTTGTCATCTGCGCGGCCGTTGCGAACCGTCACCACAACATCGAGCTTCCCGAGAATGTCGACCCAGTTCCGCGCTTTTAGCCCCAATCCGTCGTTCCCCGTCAGCAGCTCAACGGTGATGCTCGTGACTGGCGGCTTCTTGCCTGTCGAGGTGGGCGAAGACTTTGCGCCCCCTTTGATCGGCGGATCGCCGTACGTCGTGATCCCGTCCTTGAGGGATTTACCCTTGGATTTCGCACCCGAAGTCTGAGCGAAGGCGCCCGGAGCCGCGACGACCATTGCGAACAGCACGGCGAGCGTGGAAATCGTGCGCATGAGAGGGCTCCAAAACGATGAACTCGCGACTGTAATGCGTTATTGTCGCCGTTTTGAGAGATTCATTCAACATCGTTTAACCGCGACCCGGGCACCGCCGCGGATAGCGGTGGTCGGAGCGCGTATCGAGCGTTGTTTGTTCTCGCCATTGGAACCGGCGCGGCGCGATTTCGGGCGCGAATCGACCGTCGGCGATTGCACATCGGCGGGGAGCTTTGTCATGCTCTATACGCGCTACCCTTGGGGGCGCGGTTAAACGACGGAGCCGCGGCACTGCCAACTTGCGGCGGCGGGCGTTATAATTGCCGGCGGGGCGGTTTCTTTCGGTCTCGTCGTCAGGGAAAGAGACATGGTTCGGCATCTGGTGACCATCGACGACCTCAGCGAGGCCGAGATCGAAGCCATATTCGGGCTGACCGACGAAATCCTGGCGCAGACGGCCACCCCCGACAAACCGTACCGCGTCCACGGTCGGCTTCCCTGGGCCGGCGATTTCATTCTGGCCACGCTGTTTTATGAAGCCAGTACGCGCACACGCTTCTCGTTCGAATCGGCCATGTTCCATCTGGGGGGCAATGTCCTGTCGTCGGCCGATCCGAAGACAACCTCGGCCGCCAAGGGGGAAACGATCGCCGACACGATTCGCGTCCTTGAAAACTACGCCGACGCCATCGTCATCCGGCACCCGCAGGAAGGCTCGGTGCGGGTCGCGGCCGAGTACGCCGACGTGCCGATCATCAACGCCGGTGACGGCGGTCACGAGCACCCGACGCAGACACTGTGCGACCTGTACACCCTGCGGCGCGAGAAAGGGTCGCTCAAAAACTTGAACGTGCTGTTGTGGGGAGACCTCAAGAACGGGCGCACGGTGCATTCCCTGGTGTACGGCCTGGCGCGGTTCGGGGCGCGCATTATTCCCATGCCCGCCGAAGGGTTCGGCCTCCCCGAACACGTCACGCGCCGGCTGCTGCGCGATTACGACTGTGTTCCGCTGGCGAAAGAAGAAGTGCAGGATTCGGCCAGCGATGAATTCCCGGTCGACGTCGTGTACGTCACTCCCGACAAGCCCCATCAACGATCGCTGTTTTCCGACGTCAAGGAAAAAGGGCCCGATGTTCTCCGTGCGCGTCTGCCACACAACGCACTGTCGAAAATCGACGCCTGCTATGTGACCCGACTGCAGAAAGAACGCCTTGAAGGGGATGCCTCAGCCAGCGACTACCCGGTCGTTGACCTGCAGTTCCTCAAGGACCGGCGCTACAAACAGAGCAGCGTCATGCACCCATTGCCGCGCGTCGACGAACTCGGTTACGACCTCGACAACGACGCGCGAGCCGTGTACTTCAAGCAGGCGTCGTACGGCGTTCCCGTGCGGATGGCCCTCGTGGCGGCTTTGCTCAATATCAAACCCGGCATCCTGGGGGCGGCCGCGCCGAAGAAAAAGCACTTCGTGTACACGCGCCAGACCGTGCACTGCGACAACTTGCGCTGCGTCACGGCCCTCGAATCCGAACAGAGGTATCTGTCTCCCAAGTACCTGGTGATCGTGGAAGACGACCGCCTCACGTCGCGATGCGTGTATTGCGAACACGAATCGATCCCCGAATTCGTCGGCCGCACCAGCACCAAAAAGTACGAGCCGAACCGCATGCGCTGGGACACGGTCCCCGATGACATCGTTCTGTTTCACGACGAAGCCACCGCCATCGCCGCTGGATTCCAGCCGTACAAGCACAAAGTCAAAGTGTGAGCGGTGAACTGGTGTCCGCCCGCATCCTGCTGATCGACGGCTACAATCTGCTGCACGCCGCAGGAATGGGGCAGCTCGATTATCGGCCGGGAGACCTGCTCCGCTGCCGGACGCGGCTGTTGGCGTATCTGCTCGATAAATTGTCGCATGCCGAAATCCGTGCCGCGACGCTCGTGTTCGACGCCCGCGATCCGCCTCCCGACCGGCCCGCCGAGCTGGTTGTCTCGGGACTGAAGGTGCAATTCGCCAATCCGGGCGGTGACGCCGATGTGGCGATTCAGCAATGGCTGTCGCGCCATCCGTCGCCGCGCCGCGTCATGCTTGTGTCGAGCGATCGCGCACTGCAGCGGGCCGCGCGGGTCAGCGGCTCAAAATTCGTCGGCAGCCATGAATTCCTGGAAGAGTTGGAGCGCCGCCGCTCTTCCCAGCGGCGAGGTGCGGGACGCCAGGCCGGGCAGGATGAATCTGAGAAACCCGGGGGGCAGCCATCCGCGGCGCAGACGGCGCACTGGCTGAAAGTTTTCGGGGACGCACCGGTCGTCGATGACGAGCCTGACCCGCCTCAACCGCCCGCCGCGCCCTCACCCACACCGCCGAAACCACCGGCCCCGCACCAGAAAGAGGGGCGTCGGCCACGGCAGCGCAAGGCGAAGTCGCCGGACGAAACAAAGCCGACGGGGAGCATTGATCCACATGAGTTGCAGGAATGGCTGAAGGCTTTCCAGACCGGCGAGGGCGCTGCCGAATCAGCGGATGATCGTCGGCGGTCCGATCTGGAAGCCTGGCTGCGGGACTTCCAGGCCCGTGATCGCAATCGCAGGGACTGACACGCAACAGCCGCTGACCGAGGCACAATCCGATCGCGCCGGCAGGAACGAAAATGAGGCCACGGATCAAACCCAGCCCGGCCTTCGGCCGGAACCAAAAGAGGAGGTCCACGAAACACACGAAAAACACGAAATAAGTGTGCGGAAAACTGTGGACACTCCGGGCCGAGCAATTTCAGGGACTGCTTCCCAGGGATTTGATATGAGGAAGGCAGGAAATCAGGAACGCAGGAGACGCTTGCGAAACGGGATGTCCAGTAGATTCTCCTGCTCTCCTGCCTTCCTGCATTCCTTAAGAGGCTGACAAAAAACCTCTGCCCGTACGTTGAAATGCCCACGTTTCCCAGCGTCTCGTGCCGGTTTTTTGTCAGCCTCTAAGTCCATTCCTGGGAATCTCTGCAACGTAATTGCCCGCCGCCTGGAGGACAGGAACGGCTCAGCAGAGATTGTGCTTTGCCGGAAAATCTTCGCGCCGTGCGCAGATTCAAAACGTTTGTATTACGGAACACGGATACGGACGACCTGTCGTTGATCCGTGTTTCATCCGTGGCTTCCTGAACCTCGCATATTGGCACAGCAGCACTCTGCCAGACATCTGTGGCGGTCCGAGGTTTCCTGTCCCTCGAACGGGGGCCGGGCGCAGGGCTGGAGATGCTTCGCTCAGCACGGTGCCGCATTGCTGTCAGGCTGGAAAGCCTGACCTACATTACTATGCCGCGCGGCGGGCGGGCTCTTCGCGGGGGATGCGGCGGATGTTGCGCTCGGGGTGCAGGCCCCACTTGGCCAGCCATCTCAGGTACGAGTGCAGGTGCAGCAAAGCGTCTTTCGAGAACAGCTTTCGGCTGGCGCGCTGTTCCAGGTGATAGCACCACGTCTGGCCGTTCATCATCACGCGCCACCCGGCCAGCGCCGTCCGCAGGCAGAAATCGACGTCTTCGAAATACTTGCGGAACCGCTCGTCGAGCCGGCCGACTTCGGCCAGTGCCTGCCGGCGGACCATCAGAAAGCAGCCCGACAGCCAGTCGCATTCGAATATCGAATCGTGCGGCTTGTCGCGGTAGAGATAGGAATTCACCGTGTCGCGATACAACCGTGGCATTCCCAGTCGCCGGGCGGCGATCGTCTTGAGCGTCTGGAACCGGCGGGCCGGAAACCCGAAACTGCCGTCAGGCCGGTATAGCCGGCAGCCGCTGACTCCGCAGTCCGGATGGGCGTCCATGAACCTGACCATCTTGGCGACGCATTGCTCGGCCGGCACGAAGTACATGTCGGTGTTCATGAGTAAAGCGTACCGCGCCGTCGAGGCTTCGAGAATGCGATTGAGGTTGGCGGCGTACCCGAGGCGGCGGTTGTTGCGGACGACGATCGTGCCGGGGACCGCATGCCGCCATTCGTCGACGCCGTCGTCTGAGGCGTTGTCGACGAGAATCATCCGCATCGATACGCCGTGCGCCGACTGCGCCAGCGACGACACCAGCGGCGTCATGAAATTCCGCTCGTGCGTGTAGATGAAACCGACGTCGACGTCCATGTCCCGTGCTCTGGTCTTTGTTGCAAAACGCCAGCGGGATAACACTTGGGGCGATTTCGGTCAATCTGAACTTGGCGGACAACATGGAACGGGCGGCGAAATTCAAATAGCCACGACTTGAGTGTTGTGATACAGTCGCGCCCCGCGTCGCCAATCTCCCGCCAGGAAGCTACGGAATGCCGATCTCGCACAAGTCGCCTTACCGCCGCCATGTATTCGGGGCGCTGGCCGTTTGTCTTGCCGGCGTCGCCCTGATCGCCGCGCGGCAGCAGGGCTGGCTGGGAGCATCTGCAGACCCCGATCCGTTTGCCGCTGACCGCATGAGCCTGGTGGACGTGGAACCGCCTCCACCGCCTGAAGACGACATGCGGATGCCGTCGGAGATTGACCTCGCGCAGTCGGAACCTGAGGATCTGGAAAATGCGCCCGAGATTGCGCCGACTCGCGCTCCGAAGGCCAAGAGCGCCAAGCACACTCAGTGGGAATCCTCGTCGTCACCCGTCTTCGAACGTGAAGACGACATTGACGGCTCGTCACGCGGCGCCAAGTCGCGCGTCGTCGCGGCCGGGTTCGAAGACGAAGCCCCGGTCGCGCCGGGGGAAACGGAAGACGAAGAAGCCGTCGATCGCCGGCCCGCCGCGCCGGCAAAAGACGCGGTCGCCCGCAAGTCCACCGACACCACGCGGGCCGCCGTTCAGGCCGAACCAATTGAACCCGATCAGGCCAGGAAACCGCCCCTGATGAACGGTGACAAAATCCAGGCCCTGATTGACGAGGGCAACTATATCGACGCCCAGCGGGAGCTCTCGCAATGGTATTGGCAGAAACCGGACAAGCGCGACGAGATCCTGCCGCAGCTCAACAAGCTGGCGCGGGCCCTGTATTTCTCGCCGCAGCCGCAGTACTACGACCAGTACATCGTCAAACCGGGTGACCAGTTGCGCATGGTCGGTCAGCGGTACAAGCTGTCGTGGGAGTACATCGCCAAGCTGAATAACGTCGACGCGAAAAAAATCCGCGCAGGGCAGAAGCTGAAAGTCGTGCCCGGGCCTTTTGCCGCGATCGTGTTTCTCGACCGCTTCGAGCTGGTCGTGCACGTCGGCGGCAATTTCGTGAAGAGCTACCGCGTGGGCGTGGGCAAAGACGGCACGACCCCGGTCGGAAAGTTTGCCGTCAAAAACAAGATGGTCGATCCCACCTACTACGGGCCCGAAGGGGGGTCCCTCGCCCATGACGATCCCGCCAATCCGCTCGGCGAGCGCTGGATCGACATCGGCGATCACTACGGGATCCACGGCACGATCGACCCCGCGTCAATCGGCAAAAAAGAATCGCGCGGCTGCATCCGCATGTTGAATTCGGACGTCGAGGAAGTCTATGATTTCCTCGTTATCGGATCCGAAGTCAAGATTGTGCGGAAATAGCATTGTGAAAGAACGCGGCAAGTTAATCGACCTCTTCCGCCAGCGCGCGCTCAAATTCGGCGAGTTCACACTGGCGTCGGGCAAGAAGGCCAGCTACTACCTCGACGGCAAGCAGATCACGCTGCATTCCGAGGGACTGAAACTCGTGAGTGAAGGCCTGCTCGAGATTCTGGCCGGCGTCGATTTTCAGGCGATCGGCGGAATGTCGATTGGGGCCGATCCCATCATTGGCGGCGTGCTGGCGGCGGCCGGAGCCCAGGGGCGAGAATTGCTCGGCTTTCTGGTTCGCAAAGAGCCGAAGGGACACGGCACACAGCGGTACATCGAAGGCCCCGTGCAGCCCGGGATGAAAGTCGTAATCGTCGACGACGTGGTGACGACCGGCGGCAGCTCGCTGCTGGCGATCGACCGCATCCAGGAATTCGGCTGCGACGTGGTACAAGTGGTGGCGATCGTCGACCGGATGGAAGGCGGCGCCGCCAATTTCGCCGCCCGCAACCTGCCCCTCAAGAGCCTGCTCACGATCCAGGACTTCGGCATCTCGCCGCCGGGCCCATGATGCAGTCATCTCGCTCCGTCGAGATGAGGTCTGTGCGCTCCCCGCAACCCCCGCGCCCCGGCCATGCGGTGTGTCGCGCGCAGCTCTGGTCTCGACATTCCTCGCCGATCCGCTGCGCCGGCCCGCAGCGCGGACTCTGGATCGGAAGGAAGCCGTGCGAGGAACGTCAATACCTCGTCACGACGGAGCGTGACGACTACTCGCTCGTAGTACCGCCTTCAGGCGGTCCGTCGGTCCGATAGCGATACCACGAACGCAGGTGGCCGCCGACGCGCCCGTTAAAAAACGTGGGATAGGCTTCCAGCCTGTCATGATTTCGCGAGAATTCACAGGCTGGAAGCC
>JACQFH010000584.1 GCA_016200145.1 Planctomycetia bacterium
CGCTCTCAGATCCTACCTGAAATTCGAGCAGGCGCAACCCGCCCGAACCGTTCAGGCCCACCAGCACGTGTCGCCCGTCGGCAGCGACCCAGTCAATGCCCTCACCGTCAAACTGTCGCCTGCCGATCTGCGCCCCCTGCCTGTCGAAGAATAAAATCTCTTCGCCCCAGGTCCTGTACGCGAGAAAGGCCACATTTCCTTGCATCGTTCCCAGCGGGACGAGCCGTTCCACGCGATCGGCAACGCCACGAAAACCTTTGATCAGCATGCCGTCGGAGTTCAATGCAACCAGCTTATGCCCCGCGCAGACGAAGTATCTTGTCGCTCCCGAACGATCCGATTGAAAGCAAATACCCGTGATCTCATCCGGCAGGTTCGCAGTCCACAATGCTCTGGCTTCACCATCGGTTGGACTCGTTTGGTCTGCAAACGATTGCGTTCCCGTGCAGATGCCCGATGCCAGAACGCAAATTTGGGCAAACGCGTATCGAATGGTCGCCATTGTCATCGTGGCCTGCTCCCAAATTCTGCGCGGCTGACGCAACAGCGCTCCTAACGCGGAATCCGGATGTACGGATCACCAAAATCGCGGCTTTAACGAGGAACCGGTCCCAGCATACTACCACTTTCCAGCCGGTGGAATCCCGTTGGGTGTGCCGCCGTGCCGGGAGTCTTCCCGCTCCAAATCACGCCGATTCAAAGAGCTGTTGAGCACAGCCCACTCTCCTAGAGACAGCCGGATCTCCACGTGCCCATCCTGTTCGTCCCGACGTCGGCTTGCAACCTCTGACGGCGCGAGCCCCGGCGGTCGACGCGAACAACTCTCGTCGAAGCGAGCGGAACGACGCGCGATCCGTATCCTCACATCTCCTGATCTCCCGTCCTTAAGGTCAAACCGTCCACATGTTCTGCGTGATCGTTGGGGAATGACAGGAAAATGGTGGACAGGAAAATTGATTTTCGGCCTGCGGTTGCAAATTGACCACGGCAGGCCGGAGGACGATTTTCCGGTCCCCAATTTTCCTGTCTTCCCTGCCGTCACCCGTGGGTTTCAAACTCGATTACGCTGCGTGTCGCCGGGAACTCTACGTACAGGTTGATCCACAGATTGCTCAGATTTTCGCAGATTGAAGAAATCTCGATGTTGAATTATCTCTGTGGAAATCTGCGAAATCTGTGGATGATCCTTTTGTCACTAACGGTTTCGCGTCTTTCGATTCTATCGTGGTTCCTCAGTCGCGCGCAATCGCTTCCTGACGGGCGCGGCTCTGTGAAAGGCGCGGGAGGTCGATATGATGACGGCATGATTCACCGACGCGATTATCCGAGCTGGCCGAAGATTCTCGTGCCGCTGTGGCTTGGCGCGATGTGTCTGGTGCTGGGCTGGGATACGATCGGCACGATGTGGACCAGCCGATGGGTTATGACGGCGCTGATCCTGCTGACGCTCTCGGCGTATTGGTCGTATCGCATGATCCGTCAGTGGCTCACAACGGATCGGAAAGAATGAGCAGCCTGAGACCATGGAGATCGAAATGCGCAGCTTCTGCCCCCGACGGCTTCCAAATGCGCTGATGGTGATCTGCTTTGCGACCGCGACGTTTATTTGCGGCGGGCAGGTGTTTGGCGAACCGCCGCGGAAGGACATTCGCAAGCTG
Source organism: Planctomycetia bacterium (assembly GCA_016200145.1). Taxonomy (GTDB): domain Bacteria; phylum Planctomycetota; class Planctomycetia; order Planctomycetales; family Planctomycetaceae; genus JACQFH01. Next base: position 1,659 of record JACQFH010000584.1, read on the forward strand.
AGCCAGCACTTTCTCGATCGCACGGGGAATACGGCGCCGTGGATGTTCGTGCCCAAGGCGAACATCGCCAGCCTCTCGACCGAAGAGCACCCCGGCGTCGTCACCGTCTGGGAGAACGGGCGAGGGAGCGACATCAAAGGGATTCTCGAGCACCCGATCCGGATCGACGACTATCCGCGCCCGTGGGAATTCCATCTGGGCTTCGTGCAGAACTACCAGGCGCAGAAGGGAATCAGCGAACGGCAGATCAATTACGCGATCGGCCTGAACCTGGCCGTCACCTTTTCCGATCCGGCGACGTGGCCCAAAGACCGCACGCAGACGCCCCCCGACACGCACAGTCTGCAACTGTTCGTCGTGCACCTGGGAAACGTCGGCGAGAACTACCGGCAGGGGCTGCCGCGCGTGAAGGGCACGCCCCTCAATCAGTTCGATCCGTCCCCCGAGGCCTATCTTGTCTACGGCCGGGGCGACCTCGCCCCCGCCATCCACGGCAACTGGAAGATGGCCTACACCTGGCACGGCGCCGATGGATCCATCTCGGGATCGCATTCCAAAGACGGCGGGCCGGCCAGCTCGATCATTCGCTTTCGCGCCAATCTGCTGAACGAAACGGTGCTGCAGGTTGGCGTCGGCGACGGACTCCATCCGGGCTGGCGGCTGCGGACGATCGACGTTTCCAGGTTCGGCAAGATCACCGGCATCTGGGAGATCGGCCCGATCATCTCGCTCGACCGGTGGATCCCTGATGTGCTGGCGAAGGAACTGGACGTAGGTGGCATTCCCGAATGGCTCAAGAGTTTCAAGCAGCGGCTCCCCCTGATCTCTCCGCCGGACGAATCCCAGGCGAAATCGGTGAAACTGCTCGATGAGACGTTTACCGTCGAGCCACCCGATCCGAAATTCGAGTACTTCGTCGACTACGCCGTGTTCTACGGTAACGGGCCAGAGAACTTCGACCACCTCTCCGACGAATTCGACGTGCCTGGTTTCCTCGCCGACCAGAAGTGGTACATCGAAGGCAATGGACTCGCCGAGACATTCTCGAATCCCGGATATCTCACCGTGACGCTGCTGGGGATGAACGGCGGCTGGGCGATGTGCCCGATCATCGCCAGCAGCGCCATCGACCTCGCCCAGCACAAACCCCCTTTGGAATTCGAGACGGCGTTCATCGCGCCGGAAGACACGCATCCCTGGAACTACTGGTGGACGTTCAACCTGTTCGACAGCGACGGCAAGAATCTGGGCCAGGGCTGGGGACCGGGCGTGCAGAACATTCCCGGCACAGGCCGTGCGTTCATCAATTCGTTCGGCTACGACCCGAAGAAATTCGCGAAGAGCCCGGTGTTCAACATCGAATTCGAGCCCGAGCTGCCGCAATCTCTGCTGACGGCGAAACCCCTGCACATGCTCGTGCAGGTGCTCGACGAATCGCACGTACGCGTAGGCTTCAAGGGCAAACCGCAGGATGCGTGGACGTTTTCGAAATCGCTCGACACCGTAAAGGCATTCGGCAAAAAAATCGGCAAGATCGGCTATCCGTGCATCGCATCGATTCAGGGAGCGGCCGGGCAGAAAGGCTGGGGAGTCGGCAACTCACCGATGTACCAGCGGTTCCTGATCGACTACGTCCGATTCCGCGCGGCGAATACTGAAACAAACGCCAAGGCCGCGACGAACTCCAGCGGCCCCAGGTACCGCATCGAAACGATTGCCGGCAACGGCAAGCCGGGAGACACACCGGCCGAGGGCACCACGGCGCGCGACGTTCCCGTCGACCTCCCGTTCGGCGTCGAATACGGGCCGGACGGGGCGCTGTACATCACGACCGTGGGCAGCCATCGCGTGCTGCGTCTCGATCGCAAGAACGGCGCACTCACGAGTGTCGCCGGGAACGGCAAAAAGGGTTACGCCGGTGACGGGGGACCGGCGACCGAGGCGACGCTCAATGAACCGTACGAGGTGCGATTCGATTCCCGCGGAAACATGGTGATCGTCGAAATGCGGAATCATCTCATCCGCCGGGTCGACGCCAAAACCGGACTGATCTCAACCGTGGCGGGGGACGCCGTCTCCGGCGATCGCGGCGACGGCGGCCCGGCAAAGCAGGCGCGCTTTAACAATCCACACAGTATCACGCTGGACGAGCACGACAATCTCTATGTCGCCGATCTCTCGAACCACCGCGTGCGGAAAATCGATGCGAAGACGCAGCAGATCGAAACGCTGGCCGGCAACGGTACAAGGGGCCACCCGGACGACGGCGCCCTGGCGAAGACGCAGCCTTTGATCATGCCGCAGGGGCTGGCCGTCCACGGCGGCGCCCTGTGGATCGCGTCGTTCCAGGGTCATGTCGTGTGGCGTCTGGATTTCAAGACCGGCGTCATCCGGCGCGTGGCCGGCACCGGCCGCCAGGGGCACACGGGGGACGGCGGCCCGGCACTGGAAGCCACCTTCGACGGCCCGCGCGGCGTGATGATGTCGCCCGCGGGCACGCTGTACGTGGTCGAAGGTGAGAACAACGTGATCCGCGCGTTCGACACCGTGCGCGGGACGATTTCGACGATTGCCGGCGCGGGCCCGAAGCTGCACGAATATGCCGGCGACGGCGTGCCCGCCGTGGGCGCCCCGCTCTCGCAGCCACACGGAATCTGCATCAGTCCCGACGGCACGCTCGTGCTGAGCGACACGAAGAATCATCGTGTCCGCGCGCTTTCACCCGCGAAGTGACTCGAGTTACCGGTTTCGCCGAACATACTGCGACTCTACCGCCGGCGCACGCCTGCGTGAAGGCCCGGGTTTCGTCCCAGTCGCGACATTTGCAGGTCCCGCCCGGCAGGCGGGACCTACCGGCGCTCGCCGATGCAGTACAGGTTTTCGTAGGTGCGGATGAAGAGCTGGCCGTCAGAGGGGGTGAGCGCGGCTTTCGTGTGTTCGCCCATGTCGTTCTCGGCGATTCGCTCGAACTTCGGACTCGCGGCGAGGACAAAAATCTTGCCTTGCGTGTTGCTCACATAGAGCCTGTCTCCTGCAAGCAGCATCGACCCCCACAGGTCTCCGCCGAGCCGTTCCTTCCAGATTGTCTTGCCGCTGGCGACCTCGATGCACTCGGCAATTCCAGGGGCATTGGCGACGTACAGATGGCCGTCACGGACGACTCCCGAGCCGATGCGCTGCTGCGTCTCGGCAACGTGCCACATGCGATGGGTCTTGGTGATGTCTCCGCGGCCTCCCATGCGCACCGCCATCATCGATTTGTTAAAGCCGCTGACGCCGATCAGGACGGCATCGCCAATGGCCGTGTCGGGATAATTGCTGGGGCCCAGGCCCTCGCAGCGCCACAGCTCTTTGCCCGTCAGAGCGTCGTAGCCTTTCAATTCGCCAGGCATCGAGAGGGCGAACTCGTCATGATCGCCGGCGCGGTAAATGACCGGCGTGGACCACGAACCATAGAGCTGGTGGTTTTTGCCAACTTCGGGAGTGTCCCAGACCGTTTCGCCTGTCTGCTTGTCGAGAGCGACGATGTGCGTCGGCTCGCCGGGGCCGCGGTGGATGATCAGCAGGTGCTTGTAGAGAACCGGGGTGGCAGCAGGGCCGAAGATGTGTGCCAGCTTGCTCAGGTTGCGACTCCACACGACTTTGCCGGAGAAATCACAAGCGACGACGCCCGCGGAATCGAAACTGGCATACACGAGCTTGCCGTCGGTGGTTGGCGAGCCGGCGCAGAAGGTGTTGTCGCGGTGGATCGTCTCGGCATCAGGATAAGGAACCTCATGCCGCCACAGTTCCTTCCCCGATGCGCGATCGAAGCACATCAGGCTGCGGATCTTACCGCCATCGAGCGGGCAGGTAACGAAGACCCGGTTGTCCCAGACGATCGGAGTTGAATTACAGGGCTGCGGCAGGGGCGTCTTCCACGTGACATTCTCGGTGGGGCTGAACGTGATCGGCAACTGCGTTTCCTGACAGATGCCGTTCCCCAGCGGCCCGCGCCAGGCGGGCCAGTTTTCGGCGGCGGCCGACCGGCCAAGACAGGAGGCGATGAGTACGCCGGTTAGCGCGATGCGATGCATGGTCTGGGAATCCGTCCGATGGGTGTAAGTGATCGTCAACGGGGACTTTACGCCAGGATGTCTTGAATCACCTGGCCATGCTCGATGTCGAGGCGCTTGCGGCCGGGGACTTCGAGGCGGCGCGAATCGAGGCCCAGCAGGTGCAGGATCGTGGCATGCAGATCGGTGACGTAATGCCGGTTCTCGACCGCGTGGAAGCCCAGCTCGTCAGTCGCGCCGTGCACGACTCCGCCCCGGATGCCGCCGCCAGCCATCCAGATCGAGAATCCGTAGTTGTGATGATCGCGCCCGTCGGGTCCCTGCGCACAGGGCGTTCGGCCGAATTCAGTGCCGAACACGACGATCGTCTCGTCGAGCAGGCCGCGCTGCTTGAGATCGCGCAACAGGCCAGCGACCGGTTTGTCGACCTGAGCGCACATTGTTTTGTGGTTCTGGATCAGCGCCGAGTGGGCGTCCCAGGCGCCGGCGGCGCCATCGCCGTGAAAGATCTGGACGAACCGCACGCCGCTCTCCACCATTCTTCGCGCGGCCAGTAGCTGTTGCCCGAACGGCCGCGTGACATCCTGGTCGAGACCATACATCTGCCGGATCTCGGGCCGCTCGGTGTCGAACTTCAGCAACTCGGGGACGGCGGTCTGCATCCGCAGGGCCAGTTCATACGACCGGATCCGCGCCCGCAACGACGTATCGGCCGGATATTCCGCCGCCGCCAGCCGGTTGAGTCGGCCGAGCAGTTCGGCTTTCGTCCGGGACTGGGCCGCACTCACGGGGCGCGCCGGTTTCGCAAAGGGGAGCGGATTCTCGGGGTCGACTTTCAGAATCACCCCGGCGTTCTCCGGGCCGAGGTAATCGGAGTCGGTTCCACCGAAGCACTGCAAGTCGAGCGGCGGGCCCATCGAGATGAACTGCGGCAGGTTGTCGCTCTGCGGCGACAAGCCGTATTGGATCCACGCCCCCAGCGTGGGAAAGCAACCGTCGAGCAAGTGGCGCCCCGTGAGGAGCTCCATTTGCGCCCCGTGGTTGTTGTCGATCGTCCACATCGAACGGATGACCGCCAGATCGTCGACGCACCCGCGCACGTTGGGGAACCAATCGCTGACCTCGATCCCCGACTGCCCTCCCTTTTGAAATCCGATCTGCGTGGCGAGGATGCGGGCTTTCGTTTTGTCGATGATGTTGTTGGCCACCTGCTCGCGGACGTTCTTGAGGTACGGCGATTCAAGCACGCCCTTGTACGGCGACTCGCCGAGCGTCTTGCCCGCATGGACCGTCAACTCGGGCTTGGGGTCGAACGTTTCCAGATGGCTGAAGCCGCCGCGCATCTGCATCCAGATGACCTGCTTCGCCCGCGGCGCACGATGCGGCCGGCCGTCGGGAGGCGCCCAGTCCGGCTCCAATTCGTC
>JACQFH010000585.1 GCA_016200145.1 Planctomycetia bacterium
AATTGTGAATATCCAGTCAAGAGGACCCAGCACGCACCCCTTCAAGATAGGTCACGACAGCTTGAACGGCCTCATCGACAGTTTGGGCATTCCACGCGTCCGAGCCGGTAGCCATCCCGCTGTGTCCGACAATGAACGGACACACCCCGAAAGATGATTCTAACTGGATGGTTTTCCAGATGCCGGGTAACTGGAAGAACCACAGTCCATCGTCGTCTGCCGGATACTTCGTTTGCAACTGCGATACGTCGACATCCGGGATTCGACTCTTCACAATCTCAATTATCCGATCGATGTCGCGACTCATCATCCCGCAGCTCCCATGAAGCAGCGTGGCGGGTGTATAGGACTTATTTCGAGCGGTTTATTCTATCAGGTCCTGTAGGTCGGCCGACACTTTTTCATCGAGATGCACATGGCGCCGGGTCGTGCGCTGCACGGCTACTGTGCCCAGACTCCCTCCCTGGTGCAATGAATGTCATTTTCCAGGCGCCGGCTCCAGTTCGATTTCTGGGATTTCCAAATCCTCGCCCGACTCCACGACGATCGCGTCTTTCAGAAACAACTCTTTGGCGTTCTTGACCATCACTCGCAATGTGAACGGCGTGCCCGCTTCGAGCATCCCAATTTCAAATCGCCCGGCGGCATCTGTTCTCGTGCGCGCGTATTGAACTGAGTAATGACCGTGATCTGGATCTTTGACCGGTTTACCGCCGAAATTCAGGATGACCAGGCCCCCGTCGACCGGCTTCTCGTGGAGCCGAATCTGCCCTTTTACCCTCCCGACCGGCCGAAGAATCATTTCGATTTCAACGACCTCGGTGCGGCGGACGGCATTTTGCATGGAAATGCGCATCGAACCCAGCGTCTTGCGCCCGGCATCAGTCGCGATCAGGATTTGTTCGCTGTTGACCGGAAAACCATCCAACATGAACCGACCTCGTGCGTCGGTATGGGCCACAACACGCTTCATCCGACCTTCCATGCCGGGCGCCCGAACGACATCAACATCGGCGACCGGCGCGCCTGAATCGTCGATGACGACGCCTTCGACGACCAGACCCCGCCCGACGACAAACCGCAGCCCACTCGTCGTCCGTTTGGCCGCGACGGTGACCTCTTCGCGGAATCCATCGAGTCGCGGCGCGGTCTCGCTCACATAGCGAGAGGGCAAATCGTAATGTGCGACCGGCCCAGCCACACGCACCGTTCCGTTGCCAATCGGGGCCACGAGTTGAAACCGCCCTTTGGCATCAGTCGTCGCTTCCTGCGGCAGCGGCACATCGATCGCGGTGTCCGTCTCTCCGGTGGCGTATACGACCGTCACTCCCGCGATGCCGACATTGGTTTCTTCATCAACGACCTCGCCCGACACAGTTTGGCCCTTCGGAAGCGCGATGTTGATGTTGGCATTCAATTTGTCATCCGCAATCTTGACCGAAGTCTGCCAGCCGACATACGACGTTCCGTCAACGGGCAGAACCCTCAGTTTGTACTCGGAGTCCGGCATCGAGCGAAACGAAAACTTTCCGTCCTTGTCAGTGACTGCTTGGAATCCGCGGTAATATTCGCCGAGCAAGATTTTGACATCGGCCGCCGCACTTCCCGTGTCGGCAAACGTCACGCGCCCGGTGAGTCGCGGTGTAGGACGCATCGTGACGGTCAAGTCTCCAATGCTGACGGTCCGTGAACGTGGTGCGACTCGCCTGTCAATCGATATGCCTTGGGCATCTCGTTGCGGCCGGTCGCTAACAGCGGCAATCGCGGCTTCCAAGGCGTAATCGTCGTGTTCGAAAACGAGTGCGATGGCTTGGTCGCGCGGGAGCCCCGCAACAGTGAATTTACCGGCCTGGTCAGTCTTAGTGACCAGATTCAAACGGGATTGCATTAGTACGAGCATCGGGATCGGGAAGCCCGCAGTGTCGCGGTCGCCACGATTGCCGATCGACGCAACATTGACGGCCACGCCCGTGATCGGTTTTCCGTTCGCGTCGATCACACGCCCGTGCAGTGCAGCTTCCGGCGCGAGCCGAAAGTTGACGGGCTCTTTTCCTTCGGCAGTCGTCAGTGCGGTCCAGGCGATGGCCTTCCCCGGGCTGCGGACGACGACTTTCCACGGTGACGGAGGACTGACTGCTGGTTGATCGAAATCCCAGAATCGCATCGGTCGTGTCGGGACTTCGCTGAACCGATATGTCCCGTCCCGATCCGTTTCAGTAATGGCCAGGATATCCGATGGAAATGGTTTCCACGGTTCTTCGCCGACGCGGAACGCCGACTCTTCTCGCAATACCACGGTCGCACTGGCGACCGGCTTGCCATCAGGTCCCAGCACAACACCGAAGGCCGATATTGAAGGACTCGCCGGCGAATCCGATTTCTTCGGTTCGTCTGCGGCCCTGACAGATGCAACAAGCAGGCCAATACACAGAAACGTCCGCAGCCACGTGTGCATGGTGTCTTTCTGTCGTGACGAGAATGCTGACGTTTGCTATTCGACGAGCCGACTTCTGTCAGGAACCCCCATCAGTCTATCAAGTCCTGCGCGTCGGCCAACTCATTCTCGTCCAGGTGCATGTAGCGCTGCGTCGTCGTGATGTTTGTGTGCCCGAGCAGGCGGCGGGCATACTCGATCCCTTTTTCACGGCAGATTTTCGTCCCGCACTCGTGGCGGGCCAGGTACAGGACCAGATCTTTCGGCAGCCCTGCCAGGTCGCGCAACCGCGAATACGTCCGGCTCAGGTTGGCAACCGTCCAGGCGCGACCGGTCGGCGACAGGAATACCGGCCCTTCGGACCGCGTCCCGATGGCCTGATCGAGCAACTCGCCCAGTTTGCGGCCGATGGGAATGCGCCGCACGAGCCCCGTCTTCCGGGCCGTCTTGTGTTCCTTCAGCGTGATCACCCGGTTGGCGCGGTCCACATCGACAATCGTCGCCCGGCAGAGTTCTCCCGGTCGGGCGCCGCACTGCCGGAGTGCAGAATAGATCAACCTGAATTCACGCGACGCCTGCGACAGCAGCGCCGCCGTCTCATCAGGAGTCGGGATGCGGTCCCGTCGGCCCACACGCGGCTTTTCCAGAATCCCGAACACGGGCTTGTCGAGCAGCTTGTGCTGCAACGCGAACTTCTGGAGCCGCTCCAGCGCGACGACATCGTGATGCCGCGTGCTGTCCGACAAGCCAGCGCCGGCGACGGCCAAGTGCTCATCGATTTCCAGCGGCGTGAGCTGCGCCAGATCGCGGGCGTTGAAGGCCTCGCGGAACTTCTTGAGTCGCGTGCGGTAGAACGCCAGCGTGGCCGCTGACCGGTGCCGGGCATTCCAGGAGAAAAAGGTCGTGACCAGTTCGTCGATCAGCATGGGTACAGTCCGTTGAAATAGCAGTCTCCGTGGATATTAACGCACGCCAGGCCCGTCGCTGCTTCCGCCAATCCGGCTCGGCCATGATCGGCCGCAATTGCCGCTCGCGAATCGGGTCCTTTCCGACTGTCACCGCCGGCAGAAACAGAATCTCTTCTTGAATGTCGGGCGCCAGATTCAGCAGGTTCATGATCTGGGTCAATCTGGCCCGGGTCACGTGCCCCAGGCGAGCCAGGTCGGCGTAGTCCCGTACGTCGCCGTCCCGGATTAACTTCTCGAACCGGTGTGCCAGCGCCAGGAGCCGCGTTATCCGCGGTATCCGCCCCGACGGCACTGTGCCCGATTTCGTCTTATGCGTGACGTCCCGCCCTCGAAACTTCGCCTTGAATCTCACCGTCGTCGTCATGCGGCACTCTCCTGTTCTTCTGCAATTTCCGCGTTCAGCGTCTTGATCCCGGCCGGGTGGAATGTGATCGCCACGTCGCCGGTTCGGCCGTCGTACTCGACCCGCTCAACCAGTAACTGCACGACGCTTGCCTGTTCCCGCAGGTTGAGTTGCTCCCACACGGGGTCGAACGCAGCCAGTGCCCGCGTCAGGTCGGCTTCGTCGATGACGTCGCCCCGAAGCGTCCCGACCTCCGTGTGAATCTCCCCAAGCCGCAACTCGGCCTGTCGAATCCGTTCGTTGAGGTCGCCCAGCCGGGCCATCGTCGGTTCGCCGGCCATCCCCGAAATGGCCAGCTCGCGGACTTCCCGGTGATGCTGACCCAGGTCTTGCTCGAGCCGCCGTCGTTCGGCCTCCAATTCGCCGAGCCGCGCTTCGACCTGACCGCGGGCCTGCGCCAGTGTCTCGGCGACAAGCGCCGGGTCCCTGCCGATTGCCCGAATCTGGTCGACCACGAACTTCTCGATCTCGGGAGCCGAGACAGATTTCGTGGGGCAAGTGTCCCATCCGCGCTTCTGGGCCTGCATACAGACGTAATACCGGTACCGCTTGGTTCCGTCCCGGGTCGAGTGGCTGTGCGGCATTCCGCAGTTGCACGCCGAGCACCGGAGCAGGCCTTTCAGCAGGGCGCCGAACTTGTTCCGCACGTCGGCACCACCGGTGCGGTGGTTCTTGCGCAGCAGCGCCTGGACCTGTTCGAAAACTGCCGGGTCGACGATGGGCTCGTGTTCGCCGGCGAAGACCTGGTCCAGGTGCCGAACTTTTCCCGTATACGCGACGTTCGTCAGCAGGTTGTACAGGTTCCCCTTGTCGAACGGCACGCCGCCATACTGGCCTCCCTTCTTCGTGGTCCACATCTTGGTCGTCCAGCCGCGGCGGGCCAGCTCGGTCACCGTCGGTATCAGCGCCTGGAACTCGAGGTACAGCTTAAAAATCTTGCGGACCCGGGTCGCCTCGGTGGTGTTCACAACCAGCTTGGAGTTGACGACGTCATAGCCCAGGATCGGACGGCCACCGGCCCATTTTCCCTTGCGACGGGCGGCGGCGATCTTGTCCCTGGTCCGCTCGCTGATCATTTCCCGTTCGAACTGCGCGAACGACAGCAGGATGTTCAACGTCAGCCGGCCCATGCTGGTCGTCGTGCTGAACGCCTGGGTGACCGACACGAACGACACCTTGTGCTTGTCGAACGTCTCGATCAGCCGGGAAAAATCCATCAGGGACCGCGACAGCCGATCGACCTTGTAAACCACGATGACGTCGACCTTCCCCGCCTCGATATCGGCCATCAGGCGACGCAGGCCCGGGCGATCGACGTTGGCACCCGTGAAGCCGGGATCGTCGTAATGGGCCGGGATCAGTTCCCAGCCTTCATGGCGCTGGCTGGCGATGTATGACTCGCCGGCCTCGCGCTGTGCGTCAATCGAGCTGAATTCCTGTTCCGCCTGCTCGCTGGTCGAAACGCGAGTGTAGACGGCACAGCGAAAGGTCTTTTTCTCGGTTCTGGCAGCATTCATCGGCCACCTCCATATTGTCCCAGGCGGAAGAACAGAAATCCGCTCGTATGCGTCCCGGTGATCTTCTTGGCCAGCGCCGAGAGCGATTTGTAAATCTCGCCTTCGAATTCGAAGCCATCGTCGCGGACGGCGACATGGAGCGTCTGGCCCTTGTATTCGCGGGTGATCAACGAGCCTGGCGCCGGCACGCCGCCGCCATTGAGCTGCATCTTGCGCGTCACCGTACGATCCGGCGATTCCGACTTGGGTTCCAGAGGCGCTTTCACCCGCAGATCGGCATCATTGGCGATCTCGAGCGCCAGCTTCCTGGCACGTTGGGACAGGTCGCCTTCGGCGTTGGCCTGCATTCGCCAGATGATGCGCTTGATGAGCCATTCCTTGTGCCCCGACCGACTGGGCTCGCCGAAGACCTCGGCGTACTTGTCCCGCAACGCCGCGGGGCTCATCCGCTTCAAGGCGGCCAGCTTAGCGCCGACATTCAACGGGGATTTCGGAAGAGACGCGTCCGGTTCAACGGCGACCGGCGCGACGATAGAATCAGAAGTAGCCATGACAGGCCCTTTCTCATCAAAGGGTGGTTGTGGTGAGAGCCGGCGAAGTGCTGATACACTTCGTCGGCTCGTTTTGTTCGGTGTTGCCGGCATGCGGCATCTCGTTCACGCGTTTTCTGGCATCGGCACCCTCCCCAAGAGACCACGGAACCCGTTAACCCGTGGGTACATTGGGGCTCATCTTCTGGCCCTCATCAAGGCATGTGCGCTGCGAATTCGCGAACTCCTCAGCGGATTCAGGAGTGGCCCGATTGGGCCGCGGGAGACGCAAAAAGCCGCGGGCCAGGAGCTGGGCGACGGCTTTCAGCCGGTCGAACGTTGTGGGAGATTCCGAGTGATCTGGTGCGCGCATGGGATTCCCTCTGTGCGGAAGGCGAACGCAGCGCTGGCCGCTGCGTGAAAGAATTGGGACGTGCGCGCAGTGAAGATTCGCGCGATCCCTCTATAGTCCTACTTCCCTAAACGGGGACAGAATCACGGAACATTCTCGACGCGTTCGCCGCTTTCGCACGGCGCCTGCACCTAAATTCCAGTCCGCCCACGGTTAACAACTATTTGGAAAAAAGCATCGAAAATCAGCAGATAGACTCTTGCATTTTATCTGGACAGGTGTACCCTAGTTCCTACCAGTGCGAGTACGGCAGAGCCGTGCCCCTGATTCGAGTGAATCCCTTGCTGGCTTTGGGCCAGCACCACTCGGACCCACTGGTTGGCCTCTCTCTCGAACACGCTGGCCGACTTTATGTTCGCATTCCGAGTGTTGGTGTTCCGCGTCCGAAGCTGCGCAGCGCGATCGGGGGATAAGGAGACCCTACGATGTCGCAGCTTGATATTCGTCCGCTGAACCACCCCTGTAGTCTGACTGAGCTTCACGAGTGGCTCGTTCACCACGCCCCTCTGGTTGGGAAATGTGCTGCATTCGAATGCACACCAATCGAAGGCGAGTCCGGACCGCTTTTCGACGATCCGCGGATCGCAAAAGCACGTGACGAATGGCAGAACGCTCGGCCATTCCCGGACAACCGGCAGATCTCTCTGCTGGCCATGCTTTTTTCGCCAGATCATTCATTGGAAAAGATCTGCGAGCCTTTGATCCGTGCCGTTTCGGTGGCCCTGTCACTGATGGGGCTTCCGGCGCCACTGACCCAGATTCTGTATACCGATCTGCACTGGCGCACGTTCACAACCGACGTTCCGGTCGATCGGACGCAAATCTTCTTCCTGGGCGGACCCGAGATCGACGACGACCTCGATGAACCGGCAGAATCGGGACACGTGGCGGCAAAAACCTCACGCTCTAACCGGCTGTCGGCGCACTTCTGGGAGCGGAATTGACGGTTCAAAGTGGCTGAAAGTGCCGCCTGGCAATAGGCCGTGCTGCGCACTGACAGCCGGGACATTTCAATACCCCGTCAGGAGGCCCGACCATGTCGACGCAAGACGTATCGACGGCACGGAGGCCGCCTCGTCGCAGGGCGGTCCTGCGACTGCATGATCTCTCATCGAATTGTGCAAAGCTCGTGCACAAGATGCAGCAGATCAACTTTGGCTATGTCGAGGATTTGCAGATTCGAAATGGAGAACCCGACCTGGATAAACCCTACACCGTACGGAGGAAGGTGAAGATGACGGCAGCCCGAGATGGCCCCAGACCAAAAACATTTGGCTCGAAAAACTTCGTGCTCAAACGCAAGATCATCAAGCTTTTCGACCAGCTTCGACAGGTGGGACACGGCACGATCTCTTCACTGGAGATCCAACATGGACTCCCATTCGCAATCGAATGGAACGAGACGTCACCGATCCCCAGAAACCCTCGATAGGTTTCATTTTACATCTCGATTTTACTGACCAGACAACTGACCGACCGCAAAGCGGAAGTCGTTGTGGGCACTTTCGCCAGAAACTTCTGGCGCCGCTCACAGTGTGCTCTCGCCTTGCGGCGTCTCTGTTTTAGGTAATGCCCACACGACTCTCGCTTCGTTGCCGGTCTCAACAGGAGATCCAACGATGACGACTGAAACAATCCAGAATCTGCACGAGATCGACGACTACGCCCGGGCCCGCGTGAAATACAAGGCCAAACAACTGGCCGGCCGCTGGGGGACATCCAAGTCCGACCGCCCCGACATTGAGCAATCGCTGCTCATCAGCTTGTGGAAAGCGCTGCCCCACTTTGACGCTGACGTGGGTGAATGGAAACCGTTTGTCCGGGCCGTGCTCGAGCGGACCGCCGACAAAATCAAACGTCGATGCTTGTGTCAGAAGCGAGGCTCCGGCGTCGTCCCTGAATCATTGAGCGAAGACGTCGTTGATCCTGTCGACGGGATGGTTGATGAAGCCGGCGAATTGATCGTGGCCGATGTCCTGTTCCAACGTCTGCGCGTCCCTGCACGTGACCACGTGGCTGACGTCGACCTGGCCCAGGACTTGGAGCACTACGTCTCGCAACTGTCGGAGCACCACCGGTGGCTGTGCCGGGGCCTCATGACGAAGCACGTGTCCGACTTGGCCACCGAGAGCGGCATCCCACGGTCGACGCTCGTGGATGAGATCGAGCGATTGCGGACCGCGCTAGAATTTTTGGGATTCCGTTTTAACAAGCCGGAATAGTCCGTGATTTTTTCTCCGTTTAGGGAAGTAGGACTATAGAGGGACATGTTGAGTGTCCTCATTCAAGCTCGCCTTTAGGAGCAGGCCACATGACTGTTGCAACTGCGGACATCGTCCGCGCGGACCACGAAGACCGCGCGTATCTCGCGCACGAACCGGCGCGCGTGTATCACGCCCGGTCGCGAGAATATCTGTCGAGCCATCAACTGGCCGACTTCCGCAAGTGCCCGCTGTTGTACCACCGCAGGAAACTCGGTCTGATCGCCGACGAGGAGCGTCCCGCCTTTCTTGTCGGCCAGGCCGCACACACGTTGATCCTCGAGGGCCGCGAACGGTTTGATGCCGAATACGCGGTCGGCGGTCCGATCAACCCGAAGACGAATTCTCGCTTCGGCTCGAGATCAAAGGCCTGGCAGGAATGGGCGGAAGCACAGGGCAAACCGGTGCTGGCCGACGACCAGGTCGAACTGGTCGAGCGCATGGCCGAATCGGTCGCCGGCCATACGGAAGCGCAAGAGCTGCTCGCGGAAGGGATGGCCGAAGCGGTCGTGCGGTCGATGTATTGCGGCGCGCCGTGCCAGATCCGCATGGACTGGTTCGATCCGTACAAAGGTCTGGTCGACCTCAAGACATGCGACGACCTGACCTGGTTTGAATTCGACGCTCAGCGATTCGGCTACGCCTACCAGTTGGCTTTCTATCGGGCCGTCCTGGCGCAGCTGCTGTGCCTGCCGATGCCCGTGCACCTGATCGCCGTCGAGAAGAAAGAACCCTTTCGCTGCGGCGTGTGGAAAGTGAAGGCCGAGATGCTATCGGTCGTGGAGCGCGAGAACATGGCAGCGATTGCCAGGCTCAAAAGGTGCGAGGCCAACGACTACTGGCCGAGCGGCTACGAAGAAATCCGTCTGTTCGACGTCTTGTGACCGGCTGTGTGCCGGACCGGGACTGACGAACGTCTCCCCATGTCTCCCGCCGGCCAAGAGTTTCTGTCTCCCCCGTCGAACGGGCATGCCGCCCTGACGGCGCGGTCGCGTGATCGCGCCTCGGGCGCGGCACTATCCCACCGTTTTTTACAGAAGGAGTGCGCGCATGGGTTTGATGCAGAGTATTCAGCGGGGCCGCGTGCCGATGCCGCCGCGGATCATGGTGTATGGCACCGAGGGAATCGGCAAATCGACGCTCGCTTCCCGGGCGCCGAACCCCATCTTTCTGCAGACCGAAGACGGCCTGCACGAGATCGACTGTCACAAGTTCCCGTTGCCCCAGTCCATTGACGAGGTGTTCGCGGCGCTCACCGATCTGGCCGGCGAGCCGCACGAGTACCAGACGATCGTCGTCGACACGCTCGACTGGCTCGAACGCTTGATCTGGGACGACCTGTGTAAACAGTTCGGCGTCACGTCGATCGAAAAAGTCGACGGTGGCTACGGCAAGGGTTACATCCACGCCCTGACGTACTGGCGGAAGCTGATCTACAGGCTGTCGCTGCTGCACGTCGAGCGGCGGATGGCTGTGATTCTCACGGCGCATGCGAAGGTCGAGAAATTCGACGACCCCGAGTCGTCGCCCTACGACCGGTATTCGCCACGGCTGCACAAGCACGCTTGCGCGCTGATCACCGAATGGTGCGACGCGGTGCTGTTTGCCACCCGCAAGATGCGGACGCAGACCGAAGAGGCCGGATTCAGTCGCAAACGGACCACGGCCATCGCCATCGGCAAGGACGGCGGGGAACGGCTGCTGCGCACCGTGGGCAGCCCCGCGTGCATCGCGAAGAACCGCTACGACCTTGATGCCGAACTGCCGCTCGACTGGAGCACGCTGCTGACCGGCATCACGACTCCTCGTCCGGTCGTTGCTGCGGGCGAAACAAATTCCTGATGTCGATCGCGCTGCACTCGGCGCGGTCATTCCTCTCTCTTTTGGAGAAGTTTTTCATGGCAACGTTGGATTTCAATGCAAACGAGGTCGATCCGCGCGTCGCGTATGAGGCCTTGCCGGCCGGAAAATACCTGGCCGTCATCACGGCCTCGGAGATGAAGCAGACCAAGTCGGGGGGCGGGCAGTACCTGCAACTGACGTTCGAGGTCATCGAGGGGGACCACAAGGGGCGCAAGTTCTTCGTCCGGCTTAACCTGGTGAACGCCAATGCGCAGGCCGTGCAGATCGCCAGAGCCGAGCTCTCCAGCATCTGCCGCGCGGCGGGCGTCATGCAGCCCCGGGATTCGTGCGAGCTGCACAACCTGCCGATGCTCGTGACGCTGCGGACCCGCAAGCGCAAAGACGCCGATGAGCTCGAAAATCTCATCGGCAAATACGAGCGAAAAGAAGTCGCGACTGGCCAGCCGCAGCAGGCGGCCAGCGGCGCGGCCCCCTGGCGGCGGTAGTCGCCCGCCGGGTTTCTCGCTGATTGTTTCCAAGGTCCGCTCGATGCTCGAACTGACTCTCCCATTCCCCCCAAGCGTCAACCATTACTGGCGTCGCGTCGGGTTCCGCACGCTGATCAGCCGTGAAGGGCGAATCTTTCGCGATCGCGTCTGCCGGCAATTGGCGCAGGAACGAGTACGTCCGCTCGACGGGCCATTGGCCGTGCACATCGAGATGTACCCACCCGACCGACGGCGGCGCGACTGCGACAACCTGTTCAAAGCCCTGCTCGATGCACTGGCGCACGGCGGCGCCTACCACGACGACAGCCAGATCGTGTGGCTGTCGATCGAACGCTGCCAGGCGGTGGAACAAGGCAAAACCCATATTTGGATTTTCGAAGAAGGAGTTGGTGATGAAAGACAGACACACAAGGTACGAGATCGTCTGCTGCGCACGCTGTGGTCGAGATACGACCAAAGTCGTCGGCAGTCGGTGTGACGCGTACTGCGCCGCATGCACTGGTTGCGGCACCAATCTCGATGCCCATGGTGACCGACCACTGCGTTATGGACAGGATCGCCGCATCGCCCGCCAGGCCGATGTCATCGACACGGGCGAGGACTGGGATGGCGACGTCTGCGAGAACTTCGACGATGACGACTTCGACGACGATTTCGACGGGAGTTTTGCATGTTTGCCTTGCGGCCCTACCAACGGCAGGCCGTCGACGCTCTCTACGATTACCTGCGGACGCACGACGATAACCCTGTGATCGTGGCGCCCACGGGTTCGGGGAAATCGGCGCTGATCGCGGCCGTGTGCACGGATGCTGTCCAGAAGTGGCAGGGGCGCGTCCTCGTGCTGGCCCACGTCCGTGAGCTGCTCGAGCAGAATGCCGAAAAGATCCGGCGGATGTGCCCCGAACTGCCGGTCGGAATTTATTCCGCCGGGTTGAAGCGACGCGATACACGGGCGCCGGTGCTGGTGGCTGGCATTCAGTCGATCTACAGGCGCGCCGGCGAGCTCGACCCATTCGACCTGGTGCTCGTTGATGAATGCTTCCCTGCCGGCACACCGATTGTGACCCCGTTTGGCTCAATCGGCATTGATGAGCTTCGCGTCGGTGACGTTGTCGAAACTGCGTTGGGTCTTGGACGCATTTTGGCAACCAGCGTCAGAACAGTAACCGAGTTGGTCCATATTGAGGTGTCTGATGGAACCCGCATTTCCTGCACACCCGGTCATCGAGTCTTCACTCCAAGAGGCTGGATCGAAGCAAGCTCCCTGGCGGTCGGTGAGATCCTATTCAGCCGTGACAGCGTGCGCGCATTGTGGTGCAGAATTTCGTCCGTGGAGAAAAGTCCATCCGGACGGGAGCGTCTCTGTCTGCCAAGAGAAGCTGTGGATCAAACAGAGATTCTGCTCGATCTCTTGCGCGAAGAAGCATGCCAATCCCATGAGCCACAACGCCGTTCGGCAGAAAGTGCGAGAGAAGTTGCGGCAGATGCGATACAAGCCGCTTCGACGTGGCGGAAACGGTGGGCTCCTGACGTTGCCACAATTGGCCTTGTTACACGCTCTCGGAGACGGATGGGAGGCAGAAGTTGCCTTACCTACGGGCAAGCCGCGGAAATCAGGCTTCCCGACCAACTACAAAGTCGACCTTGCGAATCGCGATCTAAAGATCGGGATCGAGATCGATGGAAGGAGTCATCGATTGACCGATCGAGCGGGGCAGGATGCCAAAAAAGACCGACTCTTGCGGTCGCTCGGGTGGTTAGTGTATCGCGTGAGCAATGCACGAGCCCTAGAACTGTTTTCAACCTTCACGTCGACAGACACCCTTCTTATTTCGCTGGCGGGATCCTTGTCCACAACTGCCACTTAATTCCTCCCGAAGGCGAAGGCATGTATCGGCAGTTTCTGGCCGAGGCCAAGCAGGTCAGCCCGCACATGCGCGTGATCGGCCTGACCGCGACGCCGTTCCGGCTGAAGTCGGGCATGATTTGTTCGCCCGACCATTTTCTGAACGCAGTTTGTCACGAGATCGGCGTCCGTGAGCTGATCCGCGACGGCTACCTGTGCCCGCTCATTTCGAAGGCCGGCCGCAGCCGGGCTGATACGAGCCGGATTGCCGTCCGTGCCGGTGAATTTGCCGCGGCCGAGCTCGAATCGGTCATGGACCAGGATGAGTTGGTCCGCGCGGCTTGTCGGGAGATCGTGGCGCACTCGGCCGACCGCCAGGCGTGCCTGATCTTCGCCTCGGGCGTGCAGCACGGCCGGCACGTTTGCCGGGTGCTCCAGGAAGAACACGGGATCGAGTGCGGCTTTGTCTGTGGTGAAACCCCCGACGCCGAACGGGATGAATTGCTGGCCAGGTTTCGAGGAATGAGCACCAGCCTGTTCGGCCAGGCGCCGTTGAGATACCTGTGCAACGTCAATGTCCTGACGACCGGGTTTGACGCGCCGCAAATCGACTGTATCGCCCTGCTGCGGCCGACGATGTCGCCAGGGCTGTTCGTGCAGATGGTCGGGCGCGGGTTCCGGCTGCATTCTGGTAAACGGACTTGTCTAGTTCTCGATTTCGGCGGCAATGTCGAGCGCCACGGGCCTGTCGACCAGGTTCGCGTGAAAGATCCGGCGCTGCCGGGGCATGGTCCGCCGCCAGCGAAGGAATGCCCGGAGTGCCGTTCGCTGATCGCGACAGGTTACGCGCGATGTCCGGACTGCGGATACGAGTTCCCGCCGCCGGAGAAGCAGCCGCACGAAGCGAAGGCGACGAATGCCGGTATCCTGTCGGGCCAGGTCACCGAGTCTGAGTTCGAAGTTCGCGACGTCACGTACCGCGTTCACACGAAACAGGGCGCCAGCCCCGACGCACCGAAGACGATGCGGGTCACCTACCAGCTCGGCCTGAGCTACTGGGTTTCGGAGTTTATCTGCTTCGAGCATGAGGGCTGGGCCAGAAAAAAGGCCCAGCAGTGGTGGAAAGCCCGGTCTCCGGATCCTGTCCCCGAAACGGTCGAACAGGCCGTTGACATCGCGAATGCGGGCGGCGTGGCCACCGTCGAGACGGTCACTGTTCGCAGCGTCGCTGGTGAAAAGTTCGATCGGATCATCGCCGTCCAGCTGGGGCCAATGCCCGAGGCGCTCGAATCGCAACCTGCGCCCCGTTGGGACGCGGATGTTCCATTCTGAGGAATGCCCATCATGACATCCCGCAGCATGAGCCGCCGTATCAAACCACTCGCCACATCACAACGCCGGCTGCACGAGCTCTTTGAGCTTCGTGGTGGCGAGCTGTTTTGGAATGTGAAACGGAGGAGTGTCAATGCCGGTGACCGAGCAGGCAGTATCACGACCCACGGTTACTGGAAAGTCGACGTCGACGGTCGCACATACAAGCGATCCCGGCTCGTGTGGCTCTTTGTATACGGGGTCGATTCCTGCCCCTTCTTCCTCGATCACATCAATCGCGTGCGGACGGACGACAGGGTCAAGAACCTGCGGTTGGTAACACACGGGGAGAACCAACGGAACCGGAGCTGGGGAAAATCGCGTTTCAGATACGTGTATCTGGAGGATGGGCGTTGGCGAGCTCGAGTCAGCACGCGAAATGGAAGGAAAAGCCTTGGTCGATTCGCCACCGAAATGGAAGCACAGGCAGCGGTTCAACAATGGGAGAGGAAGAATGGCGAGAGTTCTTGTTGTACCCGATGTTCATTGCCCAGGAATGCGCCGAGGGTTTGTCGACTTCCTCCAGCGCATTGCGGACAAGTGGGAAACGGACCGCGTGGTCCACATCGGCGATCTCGTCGACCTGGCCGCATTGTCGTTTCACGAAAAACACGTTGCGCTTAGGAATGCGGTCGAAGAAATGCGTGCCGCGCGTCGGCAGATCGCCAGCCTGGTGGCCGCGTTCCCGAAAGCCGACTGGCTGATTGGCAATCACGACGCCCTGACGGAACGGCAGGCCCGAACGGTTGGCATTCCCGAATGCATGCTCCGCGACCACGCCGAGATCTGGCAGGTGCCGTGGTCGGTCCATCCGCGGTTTTCGAAGTTGCTGATTGACGGCGTGATCTACGCCCATGGGGACGCTGGACGTTCGGGAGCGGACGCCGCGTTCCAGCAGGCGAAAGACAATTTCCGCTCGACCGTCATCGGCCACTTTCATGGCCAGGCCGGCGTGAAGTGGTGGGCCAACCTGGAGTTCCGTGTGTTCGGAATGTCCGTCGGCTGCGGGATCGACGCCAGCCGCCTGCAGTTTGAATACGGCCGCCGGATCACGGCCAAACCCATTCTCGGTTGCGGCGTGGTGCTGAACGGACGCCGCGCGTTCTTCGAGCCGTGGCTGCTTAAGAGTCGTTAAGGGTTTCGTTTTTTCTGCCTCAGGAGGTTGAAGGATGCACGAACAGGTTGTTGAACAAGTCGATGATTCGCATGTTGAGCTCGAGGAGAGGGTGGCAGAACGCGACGAGGTGCAGCGCTGCTTGGATTGTGGCGAGTTGCGACTCGTGTGCCGGTGCTGGCCCGGAGAAGGGTGACCTGTGCGGTGCAGAACAGTAAAGGAGCCGGGCGAAAACCCCAAGGACCGGATCGGCGAAACGAAACCGCCGCTGCACCTGATTCCCGCGGCGGCTGAGATCGCGGAAAGCGTCGTCATGGCGCTCGGCGCCAGGAAGTACGGCGCCTTCAACTGGCGTCACACGAACATCCGCGCGTCGATCTACATTGCGGCCGCGCGCCGGCATCTCGCCCAGTGGTTCGATGGCGAGGACAGCGATTCGGAAAGCGGCGTGTCCCACCTGGCACACGCCCGCGCCTGCCTGGGAATCCTGCTCGATGCGATCGCGACGGGACACGTCGTTGATGATCGACCTCCCGCAGGCGCCGCGACTGAATTAATCAAGCGTTTTACGAAAACCGATTGAGGAACTCGTGCAGGGATGAGTGCGCAGCCCGGACTCTTACTGGAATCCGCCCATCGGTACGCCGACCTGGGCTATCGTGTTTTTCCCTGCGCGCCGGGCACGAAACAACCGCTCACGAAAAACGGCGTTCTCGACGCATCGTCAGACATCGTGCAGGTCGAGCAATGGTGGACGGAACGGCCGAACGCGAACATCGGCCTCTCGACCGACGGCCTGATCGCGATCGACGTCGAGTCGGATGACAACCCCTGGCTTAACGCCGATCCCGAACGCCGGCTGTCGATGTCAATCGGGCCGGTGTCATTCACGCCGGGCTCGGGGCTGCATTACGTTTACCGGCAACCTGCCGGTCGCGCCTGGCACAACACCGTCAAGAAGCTCGCGCCCGACGTTGATACGCGAGCCAACGGCGGTTACATCGTTCTGCCGCCGTCGGTGGTCGAGGGCGGCAAGTCGTACCGCTGGGCGCCGTCGTCGGAACTGGACGTTTCACCAGCAAACCTGCCCGAACCGCCGGGCTGGCTCGTCGAACAACTCGACGGATTGGCCACGGGGGCGTCCACGTCGCCAACGGGCGCGGCGAGTGCGGCAACTTCGAACCAAATCCCCTCGGGTCAGCGCAACGGCACATTGGCGCGACTGGCCGGCACGATGCGTCGCGTGGGCATGTCCCAGGCCGAGATCCTGGTTGCCCTGGCGCAGGCCAATGCCGACCGGTGCGTGCCGCCGCTGGAACAACGCGAAGTCGAACGGATTGCAGGCAGCGTTTCGCGTTACGAGCCGGACCAGGTCTCGGTCGCTGTTGCCGAGAATCACTGGGAACAGATCGGCCGGCTGGGTCAGGTCCAATTCAAAGCGATCACGTCGCGCGAGCTGGCCGAGGGCAAATTCGAGCTCACGTACCTGATCGACGGGCTGCTCGTGAAAGGGCAGCCTGGCGTCATCGCCGGGCCCAAGAAAACCCTGAAAACGAATATCAGCATCGACTTGGCCCTGTCGCTGGGACAAGAAAATGGGAGTTTCCTGGGCTGCTTCCGCGTGGCGAAGCCTGTGCGTGTCGGCGTCATGTCGGGCGAGTCGGGCGCGGCAACGATTCAGGAGACAGCCCGGCGCATTGCCAGGGCGAAGAACTGGGGTCTGCCGTATTTCGATAACGTCGTCTGGTCGTTCGAGGTGCCGACGCTGGGCAACATGGCCCACACGATGGCCTTGCGGCAGTTCATCACGGAATATGCACTCGACGTGCTGATCCTCGACCCGACGTACTTGATGATGCTCGGGTTGCGCGACGACGCGGCGAACCTGTTTGCGGTGGGCGAACTACTGAAATCGCTCGGTGACCTGGCGCAGGAGACGGGCTGCACGCCGCTCATGTGTCACCACCTGAAAAAGAACGTCGCCGAGCCGTACGAACCGGCCGAACTCGAAAACCTCGCTTGGGCCGGGTTTCAGGAATTCTTTCGGCAGTGGATCTTGCTGAATCGCCGGCGCAAGTATGACCCCGATAGCGGCGGGCATCACGAACTGTGGATGACCGCTGGCGGCAGCGCCGGGCACAGTGGTCTGTGGGGTCTGAACATCGACGAGGGTACGCGCCAGGATGCGCAGGGGCGTCACTGGCACGTCGATGTGATCAGCGGCGGCCAAGCGTTCGCGGAGCGCGACGACGCGGAGCAAGAGGCTGTAGAGGCCCGCAAGCAACGACAGCAAGAATCGGCTAAGGATCGGCAGCGCGAGGCGGTCGTCAAGGCGCTGCGGTTGTTCCCGCAGGGCGAGACGACCAGAACGATACGCGAAGCGGCCGGCGTGAGCGGGACAGTATTCAACGAACACATGGCTGCACTCATTCA
>JACQFH010000574.1 GCA_016200145.1 Planctomycetia bacterium
CTTGTCGCCCCAAGGACGAATGAGTGCAGAGCCACTCCCCCCTGCCCCCCCTTGCGAAGGGGGGGAAATTGAGGCGATCGCGTTGACGAAGATCGCCTCCGTCAGGTCCATCATCGATTCGTAATTGCCGTACGCCTGGTACAGCTCGATCATCGTGAATTCGGGGTTGTGAGTGCTGTCGACCCCTTCGTTGCGGAACACGCGGCCGATTTCGTAAACCCGCTCGACCCCGCCCACCATCAGCCGCTTGAGGTGCAACTCGAGCGCAATCCGCAGGTAAAGCTGCATGTCGAGCGTGTTGTGATGCGTGACGAAGGGGCGCGCCGCGGCCCCGCCGGCAATCGCGTGCAGCACGGGCGTTTCCGCCTCGATGAACCCACGCTCGCGGAGCGTCGCGCGAATCGAATCGATGATCTTGCCGCGCTGCAGCATCCGTCCCAGCACGCCTTCATTGTAAATCAAATCGATATACCGCTGGCGGAGCAGCAGCTCCGTATCTTTGGCACCGTGGAACTTTTCCGGCGGCTGGGCCAGCGACTTCGTGAGAAACGTGACATGCGACACGCCGATCGTCTTCTCGCCCGTGTTCGACACCTTCAGGTGCCCGTCGACGCCGATCAGGTCGCCCAGGTCGATCAGCTCGATCAGCTTCCACTGCTCTTCGGAAAACTCGGCCTTCGAGCACATCAGTTGAATGCGGCCGGTCCAGTCCTGGAGATGGAAGAACTTGAGCTTCCCCTTGTTGTTGCGGAGCATGATTCGGCCCGCCACGCGAATCGTTTCCCCGACCTGACCGGACTCGGCCGGGCACTTGTCTCGCGCCTCGGCGATCGGCCGATGCGCGTCGAACCGCTGCCCCCACGGATCGAGCCCCAGGGCTTCGATGGCCTGTAGCTTTTCCAGACGGGCAAGTTCGAAACGGTCGGGTTCAGACATGAAACGGAGTCAAAAAGTCGAAGGGTCGAAGCGGTCAAAAAGGGAACCAAAGTGCGCAAAACTCGTTTAGCCGCGAGGCGCCGCCGAGTGCATCGCCTATTGGACGCACCTGCCGCGCCTCCGGTTCGCCCCAAAGGACCGCAAACTATCTATCTTCTCTGGTTTTTGGTCAAGGGCAACCGCTGCCGGGTGGCGGCACCGCTTGATCGGCGGACCGATTCTCGCCACGATGAACCGATCATGTCGAAATCGAAATCTGTGGCTGCGCCTGCCGCGCCGCGCGCATCGCCCCCGGCGCCGCAAGAGCGTCTCTGGGCCCGGATTGTGTTCGGCGGTCTGCTGGCGTGGACGTTTCTGACCCTGTGCTATCCGCTGCGCGACACCGATTTCTGGTGGCACCTGAAAACGGGCGAATGGATTCTCGAGCATGGCGCTCCGCCGCAGGTTGACGTCTATACATTCACCGACTTCGACAAACCGTGGATCGACCTGCACTGGGGTTTTCAACTGCTGATCGCCGGAGTGTACCACCTGGGGGGCGCCAACCTGGTGATCCTGTTCAAGGCGGCGGTCATCACCGGGGCCGTCGCCGTCGCCTGGCTCGCCGGCGGGAAAACTCTGCCCGCGTGGCTCAAGACGCTGCTCTGGGTTCCCGCCGTCGTCTGCATTTCCGGGCGCGGGTACGAGCGCCCCGAAATGCTCACACAACTCTTTCTGGCGGCATGGCTGTGGGTGGCCCTGCGCGTGGCCGAGCGACCCAGGCTGATCTGGCTGCTGCCGGTCATTCAGCTCGTGTGGGTCAATTGCCATGCACTGTTCGTGCTGGGCCTCGTGGTGGGGGCGGCGTACGTCATCGATTGCGTGGCCCGCGAATTCGCCGGCGGAAAATGGGGACTGGCGCCTGCCGACAGCCAGCCCTCGGCCAAGTCGATCATCCGCGCGGGGGCGCTCGTGGCGGCGGTGTGCTTCGTCAATCCGTATTTCGAAGACGGCGTGCTCTTTCCGCTGGAATTGTACCGCAAATTTACGGTCGACCAGGAATTCTGGAAGGACATCGGCGAGTTCCGTCCCCCGTTGCAGTACATCCTGAAATTCGGCTGGCGCGGCCTGTTCAACATCTACATGATGTCGGAAATTATCGTGTGGCTGATCGCGGCCGGCAGTTTCGTCTGGCTCGCCTGGCGCCGCCGGCGATGGAGCGTCATGCGCGTGCTGCTGTTCGCCGGGTTCTCTCACCTGGCGTGGAAGGCGACGCGCAATTCGAACATCTTTGCGATCATGTCGCTGGTCGTCGCGTGTGAGAACTTCGCCGAAGCGGCGCGCGCCCCGGCCGCAGCCCTGCCTGAGCCCCGCGCACTCATTCGGTACAGCCGCGGCATGGCGGCCGTGTTGACCGCGCTCATTGTGGCCGTCGTCACCGGGGGGTGGGCGGCGATTGCCGAAGAAGGGAAAGAATTCCGGCTCGGCGAATCGCCGCACTGGTTTATTCACGAAGCGGCCGAGTTCGCGGGACAGCCCGGATTTCCCAACCGGGCGTTTGTCGCCAATAACGGCCAGGCCGCCGTGTACACGTACCACAACGCGCCCCAGCGGTTTGTGTTCACCGACGCCAGGCTGGAAGTCTGCAGCAAAGAAACATTCCAGCAATACAACAAGATTCTCGCAGCCATGTGGGTCGGCGATCTGGCCTGGGAAAAGGTGCTTGAGGCCTACAGCGGAGGAGAAATGCCGGTCGTCATTCTCGACAGTCGCGGCGAGACGTCGCGAATGGCGATGAGCGGGCTGCTGCAGACCCCCGGCTGGCGGCTGGTGTTCGCCGACAAAACGGCCGGCGTCTTTCTGACTGACGCACAGGCCGATCAGCTCAAGCTGCCGAAAGTGGACTTCGCTTCGTTGATCAATCCCGACAACCGTCCCCTCGCGCCCCCCGACCCGCGTATGCACCCGGCCTTTCCACCGCCTGGCAGCGCGAGCCCGGCGCCCGACCGACAGACGCAATCTCCGCAAGGCGAAAGCAAATGAGCAGCGCATCCGCACGCTACGTCCTGGCGCTCGACCAGGGGACGACCTCCAGCCGGGCGATTGTGTTCGATCACGCCGGCCTGCCGGTCGGCTCGGCACAGCAGGAATTCGAGCAGATCTATCCCGAGCCGGGACACGTCGAGCACGACCCCGATGCGATCTGGTCGTCGCAATTGAAGTGCGCGCAAGGGGCCCTCGCCAGCGCCGGCGTATCGGCGGGCGCGATCGCCGCGGTTGGCGTCACCAACCAGCGCGAGACGACCGTGCTCTGGGAACGCGACACCGGCCGCCCCGTCGCCAACGCCATCGTCTGGCAGAGCCGGATCACCACCGGCCAGTGCCAGCGAATGAAACAGGAGGGGCACGAGCCGCTCGTCCGCGAGAAGACCGGGCTCGTGCTCGATCCCTATTTCTCGGGAACGAAGATCCGCCACCTGCTCGATACGATCCCCGGGTTGCGAAACCGCGCCGAGCGGGGTGAAATTCTGTTCGGCACCGTCGATTCGTTTCTGATCTGGAGACTTTCGGGAGGCCGCGTCCACGCGACCGACGTCACCAACGCCAGCCGCACGCTGCTGTTCAACATCCACACGCTCGACTGGGACGACGAACTGCTGCGCCTGTTCGACGTGCCGCGCTGTATGCTGCCGCAGGTGCACCCCTCGAGCTTCGTTTACGGCCAGACGGTGCCCGAACTGTTCGGCGTGAGCCTGCCGATCGGCGCCGCGGCGGGAGACCAGCAGGCGGCAACGTTCGGGCAGGCCTGTTTTGAACCGGGCAGCGCGAAGAACACATACGGAACCGGCTGCTTCCTGCTGCTGAACCTGGGTGAGAAACCGATCGCCTCGCAGAATGGTCTGCTGACGACGCTGGGCTGCACGCGCAGCAAGAAGCCCACGTACTGCCTCGAAGGTTCGGTATTCATCGCCGGGGCGGTCGTGCAGTGGCTGCGCGACGGCCTGGGGCTGATCGGCGCGTCGGCCGACGTCGAGACGCTGGCCACGGCGGTTGCGGATTCCGGCGGCGTCTATTTCGTGCCCGCCTTCGTCGGCCTGGGCGCCCCGCACTGGGACCCGCAGGCGCGCGGCATGATCATCGGGATCACGCGCGGAACGAACCGCTCGCACATCGCGCGCGCGGCGATCGATTCAGTCGCTTTTCAGACGCGCGACGTGCTCGACGCGATGCAGCGCGATTCGAACATCGCGCTGGACCACCTGAAGGTCGACGGCGGCGCCTCGCGCAACGACCTGCTCATGCAGTTTCAGGCCGACCTGCTGGGGGTCGCCGTCCGCCGCCCGCAGGTCGCCGAGACAACCGCCCTGGGTGCTGCGTACCTCGCAGGTCTTGCCATCGGTTTCTGGAAGGACGAGAGCGAAATCACCAGCAACTGGGCGCTGGAACGCGAGTTCACCCCGGTCATGCCCCAGCCCGAGCGCGACGCCCGCTACGCCGAATGGAAGCGCGCCGTCGACCGCTCGCTGCACTGGGCGGTTTAGCGCACTCCCCCCCGGGTAGCCCGACGCGTAAGCGAGGGAAAAACGGCGGAGGCGCTAGCAGTTTTAATAGGAACTGGGGGCCCGGTGGACCCGCAACGTCTACTCTCAACTTTCTCCGCTCCACTCACTCGCGCAGCGCGGGGGGTCGGGTCAACCGGCACTTGCAGCCAACCGGCGACAGGGTCGCACTTCAGCCTCGTCGTC
>JACQFH010000575.1 GCA_016200145.1 Planctomycetia bacterium
CCTCGATCACCTGCCGCACACGCTCGAGGTACGACTCATTGAGCGATCCGTCGGGAAGAAACGCCGAGTTGACGGCCCCTTCGTAGCCGGGGAATCCCCCTTGCAGGCTGATCGTGAAAGCCGTGATTCCGCTGGCTGCGTAATCGGGGATCCGCGCGACAAATGCCGCCGTGTTGGCTGCGGCGTCGAAATCCGGGCGTTTCGCATCTTCGAACGCGGCATTGACCATCCGCACGTTCATAAGCAGGCCTTCCGCCTGCGAACCGCCGGCCACCGGCTCGCCGTTGATCGTCCAGCGCTCGCCGGAGATGGCGACGCGAGTTCGCGGGTGAAAGTTTTCGGTGTCGGCCGATCCGTCCGACAGCGCGCGTGACGTCAGTGCCGCGATTCCGAAAAACACCGGGATAATTCGTGATAACAAAGTGCGTCTCACAATGGACCTTTTCAAAATATCGCGGAGCCAAATTCGCGAAGCGAAGTAGGTCAGGCTTTCCAGCCTGACAGTTGGAGTTCAGGCTTCAGCCTGCGCTCTTGCGGGATCGAAACCGCGATTGCAACCGTGGCTGATCGTCGCAGCGCGCCATGTATGAAATACTGTGAACGGCATCCAGTTGCCCAGGCTAAAGCCTGAACTCCAGCGCTGTCAGGCTGGAAAGCCTGACCTACCTAGTGCTTTCCGGCCACACGTCTGGCAGTATACTGGGGGACACCTCAACCTGGCATGCAGAATTCGGGAGCGAGCGATGGCGGAGCAATGTTACCTGGCGGTCGACCTGGGGGCCGAAAGCGGCCGCGTGGTGGCCGGGCTGTTTGATGGCACGCGCTTGAAGCTCGAGGAAATCCACCGCTTCTCGAACGGCCCTGTGCCGGTCGCCGATTCGCTGCGCTGGGACGTGCTCCGCCTGTGGTCCGAGATTCTGAACGGGTTATCCAAGGCGGGACAGGCTCAGGGTCGACAATCGGTTTCCGTCGGCGTCGATACCTGGGGGGTCGATTACGTCCTGCTGTCGCGGACCGGCGAAATGCTGGGACAGCCGTACAATTATCGCGACCCGCGCACGGCCGGCGTCATGGACCGTTGCTTTTCGCGCGTGCCGCGCAGCGAGATCTTCGCGGCCACCGGCCTACAGTTCATGCCGATCAACACGCTCTACCAGTTGATCGCCATGCAGCAGGCCAATCCGCAGTTGATGGCGCAGGCCGAGCGGTTTCTGATGATGCCCGACGTGTTTCACTGGCTGCTGTGCGGCAGCCAGGTTGTCGAATTCACGAACGCCACGACCAGCCAGTGTTTCGACCCCACCAGCCGCGACTGGGCACGCGACCTGCTCCGCAAGTTCGAAATTCCGACGAACATGTTTCCCGAGATCGTCGCGCCGGGAACGCATCTCGGCAAGCTGCGGGCCGACGTCGCCGAGCGGTGCCGGGTGCCGCGTCTGGCGGTCGTCGCCCCGGCCACGCACGATACGGGCTCGGCCGTAGCGGCGATTCCAACTGAAAAAACTGGGACGGCGAACTGGGCGTACATCAGCTCGGGCACCTGGTCGCTGATGGGGCTCGAGCTGCCTCAGCCGGTGCTGTCGAAGCGGGCCCTCGAACGCAACGTCACCAACGAAGGAGGCATCGACGGCACCTTCCGGCTGCTCAAGAACATCATGGGACTGTGGCTGGTACAGGAGTGTCGCCGCTCGTTCGAACGGCAGGGCAAGTCGCTCAACTATTCCGAACTGACGCGACTGGCCGCAGCAGCGCAACCGTTCAGCGCGCTGTTCGACCCCGACGCGCCCGAGTTTCTGGCCCCCGCCGACATGCCGTCCGAGATCACGAAATGGTGTACTGCGCGGGGCCGGCCCGCGCCGACGACCGAAGGCGAATTTGTGCGCGGTGCCCTGGAGAGCCTCGCGCTCAAATACCGCATGGTCCTGGGCTGGCTCGAAGAACTCTCGGGAACGCCTGTAGACGTCGTCCATATTGTCGGCGGGGGCTCGCAGAACGAGCTGCTCAACCAGTTCACCGCCAACGCCTGCGGCCGCCTCGTCGTGGCCGGCCCCGTCGAAGCGACGGCGCTCGGCAATGTGCTCGTGCAGGCCCGCACGTCGGGCGCGATATCGACGCTGGCCGAGATGCGATCGGTCGTCCGCGAGTCGAGCGCCCTGCGCCATTACGAACCGGAAGACCAGACTGCCTGGCACGAAGCCCAGTCCCGCTTCCGCGACCTGCTGGCGATGCCGTAAGCCGGGCTAGAGCACCCCGGCCGCTCAGGATCGGGCGGAATTGCGCCGGAATATCGGGACAGCACAGTCGGAGTACTTCGTTGACGGCTGCGCGCGCCAGAGATAGCATCGCAGCCAAATCGTGCCGGTTCCGGGCACGAGATCTTTGGGCCTCGACCAGCCCTTCTGCACCCTACGGCGCGACAGGGATTCTTTCGGTTCGACTTCCGCCCATCGCAAGCTGCGATCGACCACGCATCTCTCGCTCAAAAGAGAACCAAACCCCGAGGATCCCATGTTCCAGACTGTTCGAATTCAGGCCGCGCTGATGACGGCACTGGGCGCCCTGCTCGGGTTCGCCGCAGCCGCCGGCAATGTCAAAGTCGCCTCGCCGCTGAACGCTTCGACGACCCGATCAGCACCTGCTGTGAATGCATCAGGCATTCCGCGATTCGAACCCGCACCGGTGGCGACTTGCTGCACTCAAGGCGCGAACAAGGCAGAACTGCTGGCTCTGGCGGCGCACAATCTGAATGTGGCCGTCGCAGCGCAACAGGAGGGCAAGAAGCCCAACATCTGCATCATCTGGGGCGACGACATCGGCCAGTCGAACGTCAGCGCCTACTCAATGGGCCTGATGGGCTACCGCACGCCAAACATTGACCGCGTCGCGAAAGAAGGCATGATCTTCACCGATTATTATGCCGAGCAGAGCTGCACGGCCGGCGGGGCATCGTTCATCACTGGCCAGCACGGCCTGCGAACCGGCCTCACGAAAGTCGGCCTGCCGGGCGCCACCCTCGGTCTACGGAAAGAAGACCCGACCATCGCCGAGATGGTCAAGCCGCTGGGTTATGCCACCGGCCAGTTCGGCAAGAACCACCTGGGAGACCGGAACGAGTTCCTTCCCACCGTCCACGGCTTCGACGAATTCTACGGGAACCTGTATCACCTCAATGCCGAGGAAGAGCCGGAACTGCCGGACTACCCGAAAGATCCCGCGTTCCGGGCCAAGTACGGCCCGCGCGGCGTGCTCGACTGCAAGGCCACCGACAAAGACGACGCGACGGTCGATCCGCGGTTCGGCAAGGTCGGCAAGCAGGTCATCAAGGACACCGGCCCGCTCACGAAGAAGCGGATGGAAACCATCGACGACGACGTCGCCAGCCGCGCCGCCGACTTCATCCAGCGCCAGGCGAAGGCCGCCAAGCCGTTCTTCGTGTGGGTCAACTTCACCCACATGCACCTTCGCACCCATGTGAAGCCCGAGAGCAAGGGGCAATCCGGCCGGTGGCAGAGTGAATACCACGACGCGATGATCGATCACGATAAGAACGTGGGCACGGTTCTCAAGGCGCTCGACGACGCCGGAATCGCCGAGAATACGTTTGTCATGTACAGCACCGACAACGGCCCGCACATGAATAGTTGGCCGGACGGCGCCATGACCCCGTTCCGCAACGAGAAGAACTCGAACTGGGAAGGGGCTTACCGGGTGCCGTGCATGGTCCGCTGGCCGGGCAAAATCAAGCCTGGCAGCGTGTCCAACCAGATGGCGGGCCACCACGACTGGCTGCCGACGATCCTGGCCATGGCCGGCGACGCCGAGGTAACGAACAAGCTCCTCAAGGGAAACAAGGTCGGAGACATGACCTACAAGATTCACCTCGATGGATTCAACCTCGTCCCGTACCTGACCGGCGCGGCGGAGAAAAGTCCGCGGGAATCGTTCCTCTACTGCAATGACGACCAGCAATTGGTCGCGCTGCGGTACGACAACTGGAAACTGGTGTTCATGGAACAGCGCGCCCAGGGAACGCTGCGGGTCTGGTCGGAGCCATTTGTAACATTGAGATTGCCGAAG
>JACQFH010000581.1 GCA_016200145.1 Planctomycetia bacterium
CCTTTTCAGGGGTCAAACTGAATGGATTATGGCATTTCGTGGGCGTTTTTCGCTAAGACAAATCGTCATGAGTTATCCGGACGAAAATACTGTACAAACCAGTGTAAATCCGCGGTCTGACCGTTCCCCCGTCTCTCGGCCCCCCGCTCGTTCCTGGTGGCTCCTGGTGCGTTCCAGCGCCGTTATAAAATTCAAAAAGCCCCCCGCACTTCGCAGGGGGCTTTCAGGTTTTTGTTACAAAATCCAGCGTTCAGCCTGCCATTAACCGTTTGAAGTTCGTCGCCAGAGACTTCAACTCGCCTGACAGGTGCCCGTAGTGCCTTTCCAGAACCGCAACGGTATTGCCGACGAACGTAGCCACGTGGGCAATCGGGATTCCTGCGAGCAATGCCCGCGTGATGAACGTGTGCCTCGTCGTATACAGCGTGAAGCGTTGCGAGACGATACCCTTGCCTGCCAGACGGCAGAACGTAGCCACCCAGGCGTTACGCTGAATCGGTTTGCCCCATTTGTTGCGAAAAACCTTGCCAGACGGATTCCGTGCTGCGGCATTCCGCAAAATCAAAATCGCTTCGGGAAACATCACGGGAATGATTCTGGCCTTCCCTGTTTTGCGTGCTGTCTTGTGTTCCAGCAGACGAACGCTCATTACGCCGTCATGCTCTTGAATGTCTGCCGCTTCAATGCTCGCAGCCTCGGACGGTCGGCAACCTGTCAGCAGGCAGAAACGGAAAAACTGATTGAAGGCTGAATTTGTGTTGCGGGAAATCGTTTCCTCGTCAGCAGCAGAAACCAGATAATCCCGTTTGGCGATTGCCGATTCCAAAGGCAACGCTTTGCCCTTCACTGGCGAACGGATCAGAATTTCCTGAGTCTCTGCCCACGAAAACAAAGCCTTGATTGCCTTGATTGCGGAATTTTTCGTATTCGCTTCAACCCATGACTTCTGATCGGCAACCCATGTCGCTACGTGCTTCGCTTTGATTTCTGCCAGCGGCTTTTCCCCGAACGTCTCGCAAAAGAGATTCAGGTGATAGGCTACGCCGCTGAGCCATGATTCCGAAAAGCTTTTGGCGTTGCGGTCTGACAGATACGCAGAAACGAGAGTCTTGACGAGAGTTTTCCCCCCGTCTTGCTCCATCGTTTCCCCCGCGTGCTTCGCTTCCCATGCTTCGCAAAACGCAGCGTATTCTTTAATCTGCGTTGCGTTCGGCTCAGGCTTGCTGCCTGCCTTGTACGCTGCCCGTTGTTCGCTGTTGCCCGCGGCAATGTACTGCCGCTGATATTTCCCGTTGCCTGTCGGAATGTAGACGTAGAATGCAGACTGGAAAAAAGAGAGTTTCGGAATTGAAACGGAAACGGGACTCTGAGAAAATGACGGCATGTTAGATTCCTGTTGTAGAGGATTCTGACAAGCCTCTGCGTCGTGTTACTAGCACTTCGCAGGGGCGTTTTTTGTTGAGGCAGCGTCTACAAAAGACTCTACAAAACTCAACAGAAATCAGTATATCAGGCTGAAATATCCTGTCAAAAGCTCTTCGGAGCGAGATGACTACATTGGCGGAGCGCAGCGCGACATTTATTTGGCCGACAAGTCCACCCGAACGAGCTCTTTGTCGTTTCGCGCGAACACGCTCTGCATGGCGAACGCCGGGTGTGACCAGATTGTCATCCGGTCCATCACTTTGCGCGTCGGATCGACCAGCTTGGCGCGGCTCAGCTCTTTGTAACCGGCGGGAGACAGCTCGGCGATGATCAGATCGCCCTGCTCATTGTGAATGAAGAACCGGTCTTCGTGGGGAATCAGGAAGGCATTCCACCACCGCCCTTCGCCGGTCGCGGCCAGGGTCTCCCACTGGCGCTCGCCGGTTTGGACATCCAGGCAGCGCAACTGGCCGTAGCTGCAAACTCCGTAAATGTTTTTCTCGTTGACCCAGGGCGTGGGCATGATCGAATGCAGACCGTCGGTGCGCTGTTCGCTGTTGCTTTTGCCCTTCCAGGCGATCTTCGCCGTCTTGCCGCCGGGGCCGACCTCGATCATCATCGGCCCGTTGTAGAAGGCGGTCAGAAACAGCCGGTTGCCGATCTGGCGCGGCGCCGGAACGCACAACCCGGCTTTGATCGGCCAGGGGATTTCCCAATAGGTTTCGCCATTGGCCGGATTGAGCGATGAGACGGCATGCGGGTGCCAGATGATGACTTGGGGCGTGCCTCCCAGTGTGAACAGCATGGGAGGGCAATAACCCGGTTCGGAATCTTCGAGCGCACGCCACAGCTCTTTGCCGGTGTGCTTGTCGAAGCTGATCACCAGTCCCTTGTTCGATCCGCCGACGAGCGTGATGAGCTGATCCCCCTCGACAAGGGGTGAAGCCACCATGCCCCACGTGGGGATCTGCGTGCCGAAATCATCGACGAAATTCTTCCGCCAGAGAATCTTTCCGGAGTCGGCCTGGAAACAGAACATGTCTCCCATCGTGCCGATCGTGTACAGGCGGTCGCCGTCGACGAGCGGCGTCATGCGCGGTCCGGCCGGGTAGTCAACCGTGTACTGAGCGCGCCAGGCGTGCTTCCAAAGAATGTTGCCGTCGGCGGCGTCGAGGCACAGTACCCGCTCGTTCCCTGCGGCGCGAATGCGGTCCATGACGTACACGCGGCCGTTGGCCACCGCAGGCCCGGAGTACCCCTCGCCGATCGGCGTCGACCAGACGCGCGGGAGCAGGCCTTTCGTGGGCAGCGTGCGGACGATGTTCTTCTCGCGCCACACGATGTCGCGGCGGGGCCCGCCCCATTGCGGCCAGTCGTCCGCCGCAGCCATCCCGGCCGCGAACGCCAGCAGCGCGACGACGCAACCGGTGAAAGTGATCGAGTCTCGCCCCATTCGGTGAAACTTCATCTGAGTCCTTTGCAATCAGTAGACGAACCGGTACGGCTGGTGAAATAGATTCTCAAATGTCCACCGTCCGAACAAGTCGGCGAGGTCGTCGAGGCGCCGCGGGGCCGGCTCGGGCAGCAGGCCGCAGCGCGAAGCAGCCAGGCCGATGATCCCGGCGGGGGACAGGCCCTGCCCGCGCAGCTCGGCGATCGGCGCGGCAGCATCGCGCTTGCTGAGTTTCGTGCCATCGGGATTGACGATCAGCGGGTGATGGAAGTAGTGCAACGGCGCGCTCCGGCCAAGCAGCCTCGCGAGAAGCAATTGGCGGCCCGTCGATGGCAGAAGGTCGTCGCCGCGAATGACCCAATCGATGCCGTCATGCAGATCGTCGACGACCACGACGAACTGGTACGTCCACTGTCCGAGCCGATCGCGGACCACCGGGTCGCCGCATTGTGCGGAGGGCCGCTGCGTCTGTCTGCCGTGTCGCGCGTCGTGAAATTCAATGCTGTCGGCCGGCAGGCGCACGCGGAGCGCGGTCCCCTCGGTCTCAGGCAGATTCAAGTCACGGCAATGTCCCGGATAGCGTCGCTCGGCGGCGTCCGGCAAAGGTTCCAGTTCCTTGCGGCTGCATCGGCAGGCGTAAACCAGGTTGCGCTCGCGCAACAGCGCGAGCGCCGACTGGAACCGATCATCATGTTCCGACTGCTGCGACCACCGGCCCCCGTTAACAGGAACGAAACCGAACCAGTCGAGGGTCTCGCGCAATTCGGCGGTGTATTCAGGCCGGCAACGCTGGCGGTCGTGGTCCTCAATCCGCACGTGCACCGTCGCCCCAAGCCGCGCGGCCAAACCCCAGACATACACCATCGCCGCGACGTGCCCCAGATGGAGCTGTCCCGTCGGGGAGGGGGCAAAGCGGGTGTTCATCAGCAGGCGACGACTACTTTTTTTTAGTCGGGATACACGAACTCATTTAGATTGAAGATGACGCGGCAGAGTTGGACGAGTGCATTGTGGCGGGCGTCGGCGAGGGATATCGGCGAACCACTTCCAGCCGATTCAGACGTCGGCCGGGCGGTTTCGGCGGCCAGGTAGTCGGCCATCGTTTTGCGCTCCGTTTCAGTCGGCGCGCGGGCCAGGGCCAGATTCCAGCCGCGCTCGATCTGTCGGGACGGGTCGTCTCCCGCCTCGCGCTCGAGCCGACGGGCGAGCTGTTCGGCCTGCTCGTTCACGAACTGTCCGTTGAACAGGGTGAGCGCCTGCGGAGCAACGCTGGTCACCGGCCGCCGGGCGGATGACTTCGTCGTGTCGCACAGATCGAGCACTTCGAGCATCGGCACAACCAGCGAGCGCTTGACGAAAGCGTAGACCGTCTTTCGCGATGCGGCGATTTCGTCGAACGCGGGCCAGATCTTGTCGGGGTCGCTGTTGCCCGCCAGGGCCTCTCTGGGAATGAACGGGAACATCGGCGGTCCATACATGTTCCGATTCAGCCGTCCCGAAACGAGCAGCATCGAATCGCGGATGGCTTCGACTTCCAGCCGGCGATATGGAAACCGCCACCATAGCCGGTTCTCTGGGTCTTGCGCGCCATAATCGACGTTCCACTGCTTGCTCTGGCGGTACGTGCTGCTCGTGAGGATCAATCGGTGCAGCCACTTGAACGACCAACCATGCCTCACGAATTCGCCGGCCAGGTAATCGAGCAACTCGGGATGGCTCGGGGCATCGCCCATCACGCCGAAGTCGCTCCCCGTGCGCACCAGCCCTTCGCCGAAATGAAACTGCCAGACGCGATTGACGATCACCCGCGCCGTCAGCGGGTTGCTCGGGTCGGTCAGCCAGCGGGCCAGCGCCAGGCGGCGGCGGCTTGTGTTGCCATCGGGCTGTGGGAACTCCGGCTGCTTCGAAACGAGCACCGTCGGCACGCCGGGCGGCGCGACGATTCCCGGCCGGCCCGGCTTACCGCGCAAGAGCACGTGCGTTTCGGGCGGCGTTGGATTTGGTTCGTGCAGGAAGTACGCCCGCGGCAGGTCAGGGGTGAGCCGCGTCAACTCGGCGATGCGGTCGCGCCAGCCGGCGATTTGCGTTTTCGTTTCAGCGGGAAGCGACGTCGTGATTTCTTCGTCGAGCTGCAGGCCGTGCTGCTCGACCAGCTTGCGCTGAGCTTCGCTGCGCGTGGCAGACGCCACGAGAAATGCGTTCCGCGCCTCGGCGGGAAGCTTGCTTCCCCCGGAAGCGAGCCAGGTCTGCTTGAAGTCTTCGCGAACCTTGCCAATCTGCGAATTCAATTCGCCGATCTGCCGGTCGCGCCCGGCCAGCGCGCTCAGCTCGTCGCGCGTTCCCACGGGGGCGTCGAGATCGGCCCGGCCATTCTGATGGCGCTGCAGCGGATTGACGATCGCCGTCAGTTTGTAGTAGTCGAGCGTCGTCAGCGGCTCGAACTTGTGGTTGTGGCAGCGGGCGCAACCCAGCGTCAGCCCCAGAAACACCTGCGACGTCGTGCTGACGATGTCATCGAGCTGGTCGAAGCGGTCTTCAGCAGGATCGGCCGGCTCGTCGTCCCAGGGGCCCAGCCGGTAATACCCGAGCGCCGTCAGCGTTTCGGCGTTCGCGCCTTCGATTTCGTCGCCGGCGACCTGTTCGAGAATGAACCGGTCGTAGGGCTTGTCGTCGTTGAAGCTGCGAATGACGTAATCACGATAGCGCCAGACCGAGGGCTTGGCGCCGTCGCGCTCGTAGCCGTTCGATTCGGCATAGCGCACCAGGTCCAGCCAGTGCCGTCCCCAGCGCTCGCCGAAACCGGGCCGGGCCAGCAACTCGTCGACCAGCCTGTCAAACGCCTCGGGCCCGGCCGATTTCAGGAATTCCGCCTGTTCTTCCGGCGTGGGGGGAAGGCCGATGACGTCGAAATACATGCGTCGCAGCAGAGCCGCCGGCGGGGCTGCGCCGGCCGGTTTCCAGCCTTTGGCCTCCAGCGGCGCCAGAATGAAATGGTCGATCGGATTTCGAGGCCACTCGCGATCGCGGACTTGCGGCGGGGGTGGCACGCGGATCGGCTGGAACGCCCAGTGTTCCCGGTCGGTGTCTGTAACAACCGAATCATAATCGGCGACCGTCGTGGGCTCGTCGGCTTTGACGGCAGTCGTCGCGACGAGGCATACAGCGGCCAGCAGCGGTACAATTCGCACAGGTGAGAACAATTCTTGCGGCATGTTTCGTTATCATTAGATTGTAACATCCGTCGAAGCGCTTGCGAGGGAGTGTAGACAGTGGGAGCAGCACGATGAATCGTCGTGAATTTCTGTCGCAGGCTGCGGGCCTGGGCGCTGGCGCGATTCTGACAGCGCCCACGGCTTGCGGCGCGCAAATCGTGAAATCTCCCAATGAGCGCTGGCGGATCGGCGCGATCGGATTGAGGTACCAGGGATCGGTCATTACGCGCGAGGCGATGGCGTTCGGCGACGTGGTCGCCCTCTGCGACGTCGACCGGCATGTGCGCGAGCAGGCCCGCGCCAGCTTCAACAGCGCCGCCCGGATCTGCGAAGATTACCGCGACCTGATCGCACGCTCCGATGTCGACGTCGTGCTGATCGGAGCGCCCGACCACTGGCACGCGAAAATGACGATCGACGCCTGCCGGGCCGGCAAAGACGTGTACGTCGAAAAGCCCCTGACGCTCACGATCGATGAAGGCAAAACGCTGCGCCGGATTGTCGGGGAATCGGGGCGGGTCGTGCAGGTCGGCACCTGGCAGCGCAACGACAGCCGGTTCCGGCTGGCCGCCGAGCTGGTGCGCGCCGGTCGCCTGGGGCAGGTCCGCAAGGTGACGATCGTGCTGGGGAAGAACGAAATCGGCGGCCCGTTCGCCGCCGCGCCGGTCCCGAAACACCTCAACTGGGACCGCTGGCTGGGCCAGGCCCCCGACGCGGCCTACGTCCCCGAGCGCTGCCACTACACCTTTCGCTACTGGTTCGAGTACGCCGGCGGCGAAATGACCGACACGGGCGCGCATCATCTCGACATCGCGCTGTGGGCGCTCGATCTGGATGGGACCGGCCCGGTTGAGATTTCGGCGATCGGATCGCTGCCGGATGTCCAGAACGGTTACAACGTGCCCCGTGAATTCCGGGTTCGCATGAAATTCGCCAGCGGTGTGGAGTTCGATATTCTCGACCAGGGGCGGAGCGGAATTCTGTTCGAAGGCGACGCCGGGCGGATCTTCGTCAATCGCGGAACGCTGGCAGGGACACCTGTCGACGAGCTCAAGTCGAAACCGCTGCCGCGCGAGGCGTTCCGCATGTACGGCCACGACAACCTGTCGCGCCCCGAGCGGGCCGGCAAGATCGAGGCCATCAGCAATCATATGGGGAATTTCTACGACTGCACGCATTCGCGCCGCGCAACGATCTCGCCGATTGCCGGTCAGCACCGCGTGGCCTCGGCGTGCCATCTCGGAAACATCGCCGTGCGCCTGGGACGAACGTTACGCTGGAACCCCGAGAGCGAACTGTTCGTCGGCGATGACGAGGCGAATGGTTATCTTCGCCGCGAGCAACGCGC
Source organism: Planctomycetia bacterium (assembly GCA_016200145.1). GTDB lineage: Bacteria > Planctomycetota > Planctomycetia > Planctomycetales > Planctomycetaceae > JACQFH01. The sequence goes on from JACQFH010000581.1 coordinate 7,439, forward strand.
GGGATACGAAGTCGCGTGAAAGTCATTTCGGAAGTGGGATTTCGGATTTCGGATTTGAAAAACGCGTCCTCGCCCCGTTTCAAATCCGAAATCCGAATTCCCAAATCCGAAATCTTTATAGGTTCATTCTCTGGTCGCGGGTGATCGGGACGCCCAGCATGCTGCCGGTAAATACGATCTGGTCTTTGACGAGTCCCTGAAACTCGAACTTTGCCCGCCGGTGGGGGCGCAATTCCGACATGCGGGCCATCAGGATCAGCCGGCAGGTGGGAAACACCGGCGCGCGAAACCGGATTTCGTCCATCCCCCCGAAGCCGACGAAGTCGCCCCCCAGCAGCTTGTACTTGCCCGCGTAAAAGCCCGCGAGCTGGGCCGCCGCTTCGCACATGACCACGCCCGGCATCAGCGGGAATCCGGGCATGTGCCCGGGGACCCAGAACTCTTCCATGGTAATGTCTTTGTAGCCCACGACGCCGTGGTGGGCCGTGTCGACATGCACAACCGCCGTCAACTGCTCCATCTGGTTCCGCTGGGGATTGATCCGGCGGATCGCCTCGATGTCGAACACCGGCCGGCTGAAATCGATGGCGCTTATGTCGTACAGCGGGGGAGGAGGCATGCGGAAACCTGCACGAGTTCAATCGATCCCTGATCCACGTTCCATCAAGCAGCGGTGCAGCCCGGGCCGGCCCCGTCGCTCGAAACGGCAAGGGCCCGTCAGACGCCGACCTTCACTATTTGACGGATTTGCCGCAGGTCGGTCAAGATGCGATCGGGACGCAGTTCGGGGTCCCTGACCTCGGCCGAAGTCGCGGCCAGGCTGTCGGCATCTCCCGCGTAGAGCGCAGTCCGCATGCCGAGCTTTCTGGCCGGGGCGAGTTCCTCTTTCAGACGCGGCGCGACATGCACGATTTCGGCGGGAGCGACTCCCAGGTGGGCCATCCGTTCGAGGCAGGTATCGAACAGCGAGGCAGCGGGCTGTCGCACGCCCCGACTATATGACAGGCTCACACAGCCTTTATTGAACAGCTTCGACAGCGGCGGACCGTTGCCGTCTTTGTCGAGCGCCTGCGAGAGCTGCACGAGCGTAAAGCACTGTCCGTCGCCAACGAGGCCCTGGGCGCAGCCGATCTCGCGAACGTGCTGCAGCGCGGCCGCCGCGTTGGGCGCCGGCTTCACCCCCTGCAGCGCCCTGTGAAAAAACCAGGCAACCTTCTCGCTGAACTCTTCGATGTCTCCGAAACACGATTCATCCCACGAGAACTCTTTCTTTCCCAGCCGTTCGATCAGCACGCGCCAGACCTGCGCGGAATCGATCTCGGGAGGTTCGCCAGGCCGCTCGCTGGCGGCGAGCTGCCGGTCTTCGACCAGCCGCTTGTACTGCTGGAACATATATTCCCACGGCGCGCCGGGCTTGCGCGACATGCTGTGCCACATATTGAACTCGTGGATCGTCTTGTCGAGCGCGACTTCCATGCAGAGCGGGTCCGGGTGCAAGTGCTGCAACCGCCCCGAGGAGATCGTCAGCAGCGTGCCGTAGACCCCCCACGTCACGGCGCGCACGCCTGCGAGTGGTTTCAGATACGGAGTGGCCCTGGGAGGCGTCGGATCGGGGGCGACGGGCCAGAGCAGTCTGCGATCGTCGAGCCAGTCGGTGTATTCCTTGAGCGATTTCGGCATTTTCGAGCAGAGCGCCGCCTGTCATTGGCAGGCTCGTTGGAAGCGAGTTCCAGGTTGCAGTTCAGGCCCCGTCGCCGATTGCCGCCGCGCCGATGGCCCTTCACCGCTTGAGCCTGTCTCGCAGGCGCTCGGTCATTTTCGGGCGCGGGGAAGACGCCGGCGGCGATTCGGCCGGCACAGACAGCAGCAGTTGGCTCCAGTAGCCTTCCAGCATCCGCTGGCAATCGGCATACCGCCCTTCCTCCCATGCCAGCTTGACGGACGAAACCGTCTTCGTCAACTGGCGGACTTCGTCGCCATCGAAGGAATCCGCCTGCCGCACCGTCATCTCCCAGGCGGCCGCCTGCAGCGCTCCACGAGAATTTTTGGCCTGGGCCCGTGTCTCGGGTGAAAGTCGGGGGCGCGACTGTGCCGCCGATTTCATGTTCGTCTGAAGCCGATCGATGCGCTGTTTCATGTCGGCGAGAACTTCGTCCGCGAACATCACCTGCGTTTCCGAGACCGATGCCCCAGCACTATCGAGCTCGGCCGCCCACAGGCCATTGCCCGCGAGCTCGAATCGCACACGCGAACCCTTTCCGGGGGCGGCTCGCAACGAGGTCGAATCGGCATCGGTCAGCAGCCGGGCCACCGTCGTCGCGGGACAATCCAGAACAAGCTCCACGGCAACCGGCAGCGACGAACCGTTGACGGCGTACAGCCATGTGCTGCTTCCGAGCTGCGCGCTGCGGACGACGACCGGCTGAATTTGCGGTCCGGCGGGCTTGAAGGTGGCAAGCGGAAGTTGCGAGATCACCTGCGGCAGTCGCGGCTCGTTTCCCGCCGGAACGAGGGCGGTTGTGCCTGCCCCTTCGAAAATGATCTGCGCGTCGAGGCCCGCCAGAAGCTGGGTGTATTGTCCGTCGGCCGCCTGTTGCGCGTCCGCCGAAACCGTGATCACCGGCTCGAGTCCCGGCGACGAGCCGTCTGCGGCTTCGAAGAGGGGCGGATGCTGTTTCCGCCGCAACGGTTGCAGCAGCCCTCCCGGGCAGGCGCCGCGGTACAGGATGTCGATCGCCGCGCTCAGATTGAGCG
>JACQFH010000582.1 GCA_016200145.1 Planctomycetia bacterium
AGTCGTCGTCTCGGACTTCTAGCTCAGGACAGCCTTGGTACAGTTCCGCGCAATGAATTCTCGCTGGCCGCCACTTGGCCGGTAGCCCTGGTTCTGGGATGAGGGCCGCCAGAACAGGTCAACTTCGAAATCCCGGCGGGCACCGCGACTGGCCCGGCAACCATCACGGCCCGCGGCACGCCGGTGGGACCCGTGTCGGCCAACGTCACGGTGCAGACGGTGGCACCCGCGCTGTTTTCGGCCAACGCCAGCGGCAAGGGCGTGGCCGCCGCCTTCGCGTCGCGCGTGGACAATCGAACGCAGGCGGTGTCGCCGGTCGCGGTGTTCACTTGTCCGGGCGCGTGCGTACCGGCGCCGATCGCCGTGGATGCGAACTCCACGGTGTACGTCACCCTGTACGGCACCGGCATCCGCGGCGGCGGCACGGTACAAGCGACGTGCACCATCCACGGCAGTACCGTCCCGGTGCTGTACGCCGGTTCGCAACTGCAATACGAGGGGTTGGACCAGGTCAACATTTCGCTGCCCGCGTCCCTGGCCGGCAGCGGCGAGTCGGATCTGGTATTGACGATCAACGGCCAGGTGGCCAATACGGTGACCTTGAGTATTCAGTAGCGGAGGGTGGGTTGGTCTGGCCGGTTAGGCAGGGTGCGGGAGGGGCGTCGGTAGTAGGGACCTATCCCGCAGTGCCCCGCAAGTGTCAGCAACGGGCGTGACAAGGCCAAGTGCCGGCCTGACGGCCAAACTCCGTCTGACCCGCGATCCGACGGATCAGCAAACGGTACGCGACTTACGGCGGGTCACTGGCCAGGCGGCAGGTCGCAGGCACTTCCAGGTGTCGGCAGCCAGTGCTTTCCGTGAGCGGCGTGTCACGGGAGGGAAATCGCCCACGGCCCGAAATCCGGATTCCACGACAGCCGCAGGGCGAACCGCTCGCTCCCTACCGGGCCGAATTGCGGTCCGTCAGGCCCGAAACGCGAAAGGCTATGCGAACGACAAAGGCTCGGTCGAAATCTCGACCCGCCGAACCTCAAAGCAGGGTGGCAGTTGTTCGTAAGGTATTGTCAGCTTTGAAAACACGTTCTCGAATAAGTCACAATAGTATCTCCGCCCCGGTCGCATAAGCGGCCTACGGCGCTGAACGACGTGTTCTTGCGCTGCTGAAGCGATTGATTTTTGCCGTTGAACATTTCCGATGACTGTCGGGTGTTCTTGTCGAGTAGGAAGGTCAATTCACCGTACATTGCGGTGGTGAAATCCAGGTCCTCGGTGCCGAACATTTGGAACACTGGGTCAAGGTTGTTGTAGATAAGCAGGATCGATGGGAAGCCTTGGTTGGCCCCGTACTGGATTTGCTTTTTTGAGCTTTCGATTCTGCGCCGAACGTGGTCGCCGACAGTGCGGGAATGGCTCTTGATGTATGTCTTCGAGTGGTCGTCGACGACGCCGAAACTGTCATCCACTGACAGTTCTTTCAGTTCGAACACGAGTTGCAGACTGCCGAGAGTGACCAAATAGTCTGGCCGGTTCGCTCCCTTTTCTTTGATTTCTTCGATCTTCTCGAACTGGTAGTCAGGAACCATGCCGTCCAAGTACCACTCGATCCACAAAAACGACCTCGCGCGCGCGATGGTGACGCAGTCGGAGCAGGCGTTCCTCGCGATCGCGCAGGGCAACGCTCCCAAGCAGGCGACCGTGAAGATCCTGGAGTTCAAGGAGATGGAGCCCTTCTTCGTCAAGGGCGAGAGCGACGAGCCTTGAGCAGTCTGCAAGCTGACTGCGCCTTGTCGTTCTCCGCGGCCGCATTCCAGGCCGCTCGCCACGATTCTCTTCGCGTGCGGCCACCCCATTACGGGCTATTCTGGAAATAGCATTTGCCCATATTCATTCCAGATTCCGAACTTACAATGACCTTTGTTCGCGCTTCCGGTCCTGGCGGCCAGAACGTCAACAAAGTCTCCACTGCCGTCCAACTGCGCTTCGATGTCGGCCAATCCCGCTCGCTTCCCGCCGACGTACGGCAGCGCCTCCTCGCGCTAGCCGGCAATCGCGCCACGCAAGACGGCGTGTTGATCATCACGTCCCGTGTGCACCGGACGCAGGAGGCCAATCGAGCCGAAGCCCGGGCGCGACTGAATGAACTGATCGCCAGCGCGCAAGTCGTGCCGAAAACCCGCCGCCCCAGTCGGCCCACGCTCGGCTCCAAGGTCCGTCGGCTCACGGCAAAATCGCAACGATCCTCCTCCAAGAAACTGCGCGGCCGGCCAAACGACGACTGAGCTGGCTCATCCGTTCTCGCAATGGGTCAGGGAGCGGTTGCCCGCTTTCACACCCACAGCACCGGCTGTCGAACCGGCCAGTTGCGCAACACCTCTTCGACCGTCGGATCGGGGTTCAGGCGCTTCCACAACGCCAGGTACTCGGGCTTGTCGAGCGCCACGCCCGCGAACAAGAGCGCCGGCTGCCGCACCGGCCATTCGTCGAAGTACATCACGTCCGGCGGCTTCGTCCACGACTTCTTGTCCGCCAGATACGGGTACATCCACGCGACCGCCTTCGCCATCCCGCGGCCGTCGGGAAGCTGCCACTTCCACAGATCGTCGTCCTTCGTGGTCAGCGTTTGCGCCAGGATCGACATCGCGTCCAGGTTGAAGATCGAATAGCCGTATGGTTTGGTGCGGCGCAACTCCTCGGGGAAGCTCCCATCGGGCGCCATCTGGTTCGGAATCAGCACCGTCTTCAGCCGCGTCCGGCAGAATTCGGTCTGCTCGCGATTTCCGGTGAGCTGCGCGAAGGCCGCGACCTGCGCCGCCCAGCAGGTCGCGTGATTGTTCCTGGTATCGCGCTCGTCGGTGCCGTACTTGTGGGTCGTCATCCACTGGGTGTACGCCGCGAACCACGACTTCACGCCTGCCAGATCTGCCGGATTCAGATCGATCTGCCACGCGGCGCGCGCGACTTCGACGAAGTGCAGCGTGTCGATGATCCCGGTGCCGCGCCCGGTGAAGCGTCCCTGGATCGCCTGCGCGTAGAGCAGGTGCGGGCTCATCCTGGTCGCGTCGTCGACAAACCATGCCCGCAGATGGCGCGCCGCGGCATCGGAGTATTTGCGCTCGCGGGTGAGCTTGTACGCCGCCGCCAGCGCGGGCACGATCAGGCTGAGCCGGATCATCGCCCGCCGATGCTCGACGAAATTATCCGGGTTCGTCAGGCCGTCGCGCTGGATATAGGGGCCATCGGGACTCTTCGCGTCGGGCCACCAGTAGTCGCCCTCGCTGAAGAAGTCGTGCCTGCCGCCGGCGCTACGCGCGCTGGACGCTGCCGTGACCGTAATCGGATCGGCCGTCAG
>JACQFH010000029.1 GCA_016200145.1 Planctomycetia bacterium
GCCGCTCCTCTGCACGGCATGGTGAAACGATCAGGACGATCGTCGCCAGGCCGCAGATTACCAGCAGCACAATCCGGGCTGGCCCATTCGTAATGTAATTGCCGTCGTCTCGCATTTTCGGAATCCCAGTCATTCAGCAGCCCGCCTCAACCGCTGTCCCCTCTCCCAGGGCTCGACGTCACCCGGAACCACGACGAACAGGGGGTGCGCCCGGATTCGTCGCCGTCCGCGAAGCCCTTCAAACCACTCCGGATCACGCAGCCGAACCTTGCTCTTCAGATGCGCCCATTCGAAAGCGAGTTGTCCGCGCTTGACAGCCATACGGGCCACTTGCCCTTTGCCGATAATCTTCGAACCGTTGAACGAATATCCACGCCGTTCCGCTTCATCGTAGATTGCCCGGAGGTAACAGGCGATGGCTGCCTTCGAGTCCTTGCCTCGTTTGAACCTCGCCAGTTGCGGATGGTGCCGGTATCCGTTCGTTTTGCCCCGGATGACGTTCTGAGCAAGCAGAGCCTCGCGCCAGACAGCCACCAGGCCCCGAGCATCCAGGAGTGACGGATGGAGTGACCACAACCGCATAATTGGGCGAGCATATTGGACAACTGCGAATGCCGGCGATTCTATCACGCCAGCCGCGGTCAGGCGAGAAATTTCGTCTTGCCGCTGTCACGCCGTCGAGCTTAACATCCCGGCATGAGCAGACGCGAGTGACGTACGGACAGAAGAATCAGCCACGGATGACGGCAGGGAAGACAGGAAAATTGGGGACAGGAAAATCGTCGTGCGGCCTGCTGGCGCAAAGCTGTATTGGGTTGATCCACAGATTACTCAGATTTTCGCAGATTGAATCAATTGTCGGAGCTGAGAAATCTGTGAAAATCTGCGCAATCTGTGGATGACTATTTTATTTCGTCAAATGATTTCGCGTCTTTCGTTCATTTCGTGGTTCCTCATCTGTCGAACACCCAAAGGGGAACCACGAAAACGACGAAAGACACGAACGGCATTTTGATTTGGTTCCGGCCGAAGGCCGGGCTGGGTTTCATCCGTGGCTCCCCAAACCTCTCACGCTCGCGGAAAATCCTGTTTTCGTGATCTGCCCTCCGGGATAGAATGGCGCGAATGGCCATAGCCCTCGCCGTTACCGGAGTTGCCTTCGCCGCGTTCTGCGTCTGGCTGACGGTGCGGATTGTGAATCGGCGCGAGCGGTGGGCGAAGTGGATGCTGGCGACGGTTGTTGGGGTGCCGGCGCTGTACGTCGTGAGCTTCGGGCCGGCGTGCTGGTGGTTTTCAATTCCTTCAGCCAGCAAGTGGCCGAATAGCATGCCCAATGCAATTACGGTCGCGAAGGCGCCGCGGCTGTGCTGGCCGCTCGGCTGGGTCATGCGTCACGGTCATCCCGCAATTCGCAAACCAGTTCATTGGTACGCCTTGCTGAACACTCAAACCGTCGCGGTTCCGTCCGGCCCACGGGACGATGATTGGTTTATCTGCTCCGAGCAGTTTTCATTTTGACAGCCTGCCAGACCGTCTCACCCGCGTGCTGTGCGGACGTACGAATCAGCCACGGATGAAACATAGATCAAACACGGATAAAGAATTCGCGACGAACGGGAATATCCACAGATTGCGCAGATTTCACAGATTCGGGCGGGCCATGCATCGAGAATAGTCTGCGGAAATCTGCGCAATCTGTGAAATCTGTGGATAATGTTTTCGTAAGACTTGTTCGAGTGTTTCGACCGCGCTGCGCGGGACAGGTGACAGGAGAGTGGAAAGTAGAAAAAGGGGAGAATGGACATACGTGGCGCGCTCAGAGCGATTTTTTCCCGGGCGGGCGTATGGACTGCCGCCCTCACCCCGGCCCTCTCCCAGAGGGAGAGGGAGAAGTTGGAGGAAGCGAGTGTCGTCTAGCTCAAGAAACTCGTTCACCGGCCGGATAAACCGGCGGGGGTCTCGATGCCGCTCTCGTATCGTCATCCGTGGGATTGCCACGCCATCCGTGGGTTCGTTTCGCAAGCAGGAAAAAGAAGGAACCGCGGATGACGCGGATGGACACGGATTATGGCGGGACTGCGTCGTTGTCGCGACGCTGCATCCACAGGCGCAGACTGATTCGCCACGAGACGACGAGGTAATAGACCGGGTAATAGAGCGAAGCGAGCATCAATTGCCGGACGTGCGCGCGGTCGTCCGGCTGAGTCGCTTCGAGCGACAACGCATACGCCAGCAGAGCCGCCCAGGGCACCGCCAGCACGCACGAGATGAAATTCAGCCGGCCCCGCCGCGAGGGATACAGATATCGCAGCGGCACGAACGTCAGCCCGGCGAACAACAGCAGCAGCCCCACCGCCGCCAGGCCGGGCAAGTGCAGATAGTACAGATACAGGGCGACCAGGTTCCAATACGACGGAAAACCCAGAAAATAGCCGTCTTCGGTTTTGGCCGACGTCTGGCAGAATCCATAAGCCGAGGCCACGAGCGGCGCGAGCAGGCACCAGTTCCACCCTTCCGGCAGAATCCCGGCCCGCCAGATCAACAACAGCGGCAGCGACGTGTACGTCTGAAAATCGATGACGTCGTCCAGCCGCGTGCCGTCGAACTCCGGGACAGTCTCTTTGATCCGCACCAATCGGGCCAGCGTGCCATCCGTCGCGTCGATGACACACGCCACCAGCATCAGCAGAAACGCCCGTTGAAACGAGGCCTCGCTCCCCTCGACGATGAGCACGGCAATCGCTGCGGCCACGACCAGGCCCAGTGCTGTGTAACCATGCACGCACCAGGCCAGCACGCGCCGCTTCGCATCAGGATTCGCCGCGTCGCGTTCGGGTTGTCGATCGGCCTGCATCAGGGCACACGGTCGTCCGGAAGGAACCTGCTACTTGCCGTTCATTACTTGCCACTCAAAGGTCGCGGCGGGTCCCAGCGGCCCGTCAGGCGCGAAACGCACGGCAGCAGCAGCACACCCGCGAGAAACGCCGTCGTCTTGTACGGAAACAGCATCGCCTGCACACCGCCGGGCGACAGTTCATACCACTCGCCGGGAGAGATCGGCACGACCGCCGCGCACAGTTCCGGGTACGGGATGAACGGTTCCAGGCCGAGCAGCGGCAGCCCTCCGCCCAGTCGCAGCACGAGCGACACCGCGAACGCCGTGATCGATCCAATCCGGTTGGCCTGCGGATCGTAAAGTGCCGCAAACAACTGCGGCACGAGCAGCACGAACACGAGGTCCGCCGTAAAGAACCACAGTTCCTGCACGCTCTGGACGAGCAGCGCGAATGCCGCGGCTCCGGCGCCCAACAGCACGATCGAACCGCGGACGACCGCCGTCACCCGTGCCGGTCTGGCTCGCGGAGCGATCAACTGGCCATAGATGTTCCAGCCGAACATCGAGGCCGCCGACAAGATCGACGAGCTGAAGCTCGACGTCACTGCGCCGACAATCGCTGCCAGCCCGAGCAGCCCAATGCCATAGGGAACGGCATGCCGCAGCAGCATCGGCAGCGCGCTCGACGGATCGTCTGCCAGCGCCGCCTGCACGAACGCCGGCCAGCGTTGTCCGGCCGCAGCCATGCCGAGCAAGAGGGGCGGCACCGTCAGCAGTATCGTCAGCAGCCCCGCCAGGATCGAATGCCGCTGGGCGACGACCGGCGACCGGCACGACAGCACGCGCTGAAAATAGCAGTTCCACGGAATCCCCCCGAGCACAAGCATCGCCGTCACGTCCCACCAGCCGACGGTTTGCTGAAACGACCACGCCGGCTCGGCCGACCGCATCGCGAAATACTCCCGCAGGCACACGTCCCAGCCACCTGCCGCCCCCATGGCAAACGGCAGGGCCGCGAGCAGACCGACGGGGACGAGGGCCAGTTGAAAGATATCGGTCCACGCGACCGACCACATCCCGCCGAGCATCGTGTAGGTGGTGACCACGGCCGACGACAGCAGCACCGCCGTCGTGCGGTCCATCCGCAGCAGCACGCCGAACGTGGCGGCGATCGCCGCCAGCAGGGCCGCGCTCCAGATGGCTTCGCCCAGCAGCGCCGGCGCCGCGAGCACCGCCGCCCACCGTTTGCCGAACCGCGCTTCGAACGGATCGACCAGCGTGGTGAATTCCCGCGCCCGCATCGTTCGTGCAAAGAACAGGCCGCCCAGGATCAGGCTGACGCCAAAACAAATCCCTCCCTGCAATCCCAGGAGCAGCCCCCCGCGCGGCTTGAACACCCCTTCGGCCGTGCCGAGCAGATAGCCGCCGTCGACCCACGTGGCCGTCATTGTGAGCGTGGCTACCCACAATGGCAGATCCCGCCCGGCGAGGATCAACCCCGCCACCGGCCCCCCCTGCACGCGCCGCGCCGCCCGCGCCCCCACGACCAGGAACGCCGCGTACATGGCCCCCACCGCCGCCAGCCCACCCCAGTCGAGAGAATCAAATTGCGACATGAATACATCAGCTTTTTTCCTGCCGACCAGCTCGCGCGCCAGCGCTGCGGCGTTGTTTTGGGGATTCTCACCAAATACATGGAACTTTGCCAGCGAAGGCAGGCCTGGGGAATCCATCTCGAACTGGCGCCGACCCGAGTGAAGTGCGCACGGACGAATTTAGCCACGGATGAAGAGTGCAGAATCACGAAATGCGCGAGCGATACGCAATTGGCAGTACAAGAATGCGATCCACAGATTTCTCAGATTTCCGCAGATGATCCTGATGTGGGGCCTGCTTCAATCTGTGAAAATCTGCGCAATCTGTGGATATTCCAGGTCGTCGCGACTTCACGATCCGTGGGTTTGCCACGCCATCCGTGGATTCATTCCGTAAGCCGGAAAGATCAGGAACCGCGAATGACGGCCGGTCACGGAGCGTCGTGAGGGCGCTCCGCACTGCGCGCGTCGTCGCGGCGGTTCAGCCAGCGGACAAAGCTCCAGACGCCGAACGCGCTCGCCGGGATACCCATGACGGCGATCAGCGGCGAGTTGAGATACCAGTTTCGATCCGACTGGGCTTCGCGCATTGTGATTACGAAAACAATCGTTGCAATCAGAGCCACCAGGACATAGGTCACGACTTTCCGCACGACCAGGACCGCAGTTGAAAACATCGAAGACTGGCGCCCCTGCCGGTTGACGCTCTCCGCCATGAGCCATATGCAGAACGCGGCGAAGGCGACTCCCAGGGTGGCGAGGACCACGCTCATCGAGACCCTTGCCGGTTCAACCGGCCGATGAATGAGATTGCTCCGCCAGACAAAGCCAATCGCCTCCGTCCTCTCCCTCTCCCACTGGAACATCCTGTATCGCTATACGTCGAATTCGACGGACAGAGTGGGTATGAGGATTGACATTTTGGCGCGCAATTCGATTTTGAATGTCATCGCGCCAAGTCTCGTTCGGGGCTGGCCGTGAGCGACTTTTGCGTCTGTGGTCGTGGCAAGTCAGAGACCCGCCCCACGTGGAGCAGGTCGCTGACCTGCTCGTAGTTGACACGGCATCACGCCAGGCCGCGGATGAAACACGCATCAAACACGGGTGACGAATTTGCGACGAACGGGAATATCCACAGATTGCGCAGATTTTCACAGATTCAGGCAGGCCCTTTATCGAGAATCATCTGCGGAAATCTGCGAAATCTGTGGATCGTGTTTTCCTAAGACCTGATTCGCGCCTTTCGTGGCTCCTTACGATCCGTGTTCAATCCGAGTTTCATCCGTGGCTCTCATTCACCTCGCCGACACGTGCGGCCTGTCGTACACAGGAACGCCGATGGCGTGCGGGGCGAGGGACGTCAATACCTCGTCTCGGCGGAATGGGACGACGACTTCGCGCTTCGGGCCGGTTACTCGACGAGTTCGATTTCCAGATCTTTGTACTGCTCGCCGGTGCAGGGGCAGAGTTCGAGACGGTAGCGCAGCTCGGAGCGCATTTTTTCCAGCGCCTGGTCGCGGGAGGGCGCCGCGACCTCGAAGGATCCCAACCCGGAATCGGAATGCCGCACCACCCACTGCCCGTCGCTCCGCCGCGCCATCGTGCAATGAAACGTCATGGCACACAATTCTCCGTCAGAGCCCGCTTGCGCAACGATCCAAACGACGTAATTGACAGTCTATCAAAAAACCGTCGTATCTGTGTTTCATCAGTGGCCACTCTACTGGTCTGCTTCCGGAATGTACCCACGGATGGCTTGGCAATCCCACGGATGAGAATTTGGAGACGACAGGAAAATGCGGACAGGAAAATCGTCTCCCGGCCTGCGATTTGAAATTTGCAACCGCAGGCCGAAAACCAATTTTCCTGTCCTCATTTTCCTGTCGTTCCGTCTCATCTTTCGTGTTCTTCAATCTGAGGAATCTGTGGATCGTGTTGTCGAAAGACCTGTTTCGCGTTTTTCGCGTCTTTCGTGGTTCATCATGGTTCTGGACCGCACCTTGTCGAACGAGAAAGAATGACACCGCGGATGTACGATCGCACCAGATCTCCGTTGATCCGCGCGTTTCCGCGTCATCCGCGGTGAAAATCTCTTTATGTTCCTCGTCGGCCGGAATAAATCCGGCGGCTCGCTGTCGAATCTTCCCCCAAGGGCCAGGCGTTCCCGCGGGAATTTTCATGCCAAACCGCGAAATTGGGCTTTCCCCAGAGGCCACAAATCGCTAGAATTCGTCGTAACTCCCGGTTGGGCAAGATACCGGGGTTGATCTTTCCGGCCCAGGATGCAGGTTCGGAATGCTGCGTAGGTTTCTGCTCTGCGTGGAAACTGCCGTTTGCGATCTCCATAGCGTTTCCTGTTTTTCCCACCTGAAAGGCGAGCGCCGAGCCATGAAGAGTCACCTGAAAGGGGACGATCTTCGGTTTTAGCCGGCCGCAGCTTCAGGAAACGCCCCCCGCCACAACAGATCGCTCCAGAGTCTTCCAATTCGGCTTCGTTGTGTCGGCCGGAGTCTCCTCCCGGCTCACAGGTCCAGTCCCGGTTCATCGGCTTACACGAAAAACCTTCAACAATCCTCAACAAGGTTGACTCCGGCAGTTGATCTCCTCAGCCACCCGACACGGGGGCCCGGGGATTCTGATTTCTGGCTCTTTTTTGCGGTTCCGTCCATGAACGATCTTTCCAAACTTCGCAACATCGGCATCTCGGCCCACATCGATTCGGGCAAAACGACCCTCACCGAGCGGATCCTGTTCTATTCGGGACGCATCCATCGGATGAACGAGGTTAAGGGGGATGGCGACGGCGCCACGATGGACTACATGGACCTCGAAAAGGAACGGGGCATCACGATCACCTCGGCGTGCACCCGCGTCGAATGGGGCGAGCACCTGATCAACATCATCGACACGCCGGGCCACGTCGATTTCACCGTCGAAGTCGAGCGCAGCTTGCGCGTGCTCGACGGCGCGATTCTCGTGCTGTGCGCCGTGGGCGGCGTGCAGAGCCAGTCGCTGACGGTCGACCGCCAGATGAAGCGCTATCACATTCCGCGGATTGCGTTCATCAACAAGATGGACCGCACCGGCGCCAATCCGGACAAGGTGATCGCGCAGGTCAAAGAAAAGCTGGGGGTCACGCCGCTGCCGCTGCAGATCCCGATGGGCTGCGAATCGCGGTTCCAGGGCGTCATCGATCTGGTCGAGATGCAGGCGATTTTCTTCGAAGGCGAGCGCGGCGAGAAGGTCCGCATCGAAGCGATCCCCGAGGAATTCGCCGACGCCGCGAAAACGGCCCGCGCGCACCTCCTCGAAACGCTGTCGCTGTTCGACGACTCGCTGATGGAAGCGCTGCTCGAAGAGCGCGAAGTTCCCGCAGAGAAAATCATCCCGCTGATCCGCGAGGCCACGCTCTCTCAAGACGTGACCCCCGTGATGATGGGGACGGCCTACAAGAACAAAGGCGTGCAGGAGCTGATCGACGCCATCGTGGCATTTCTCCCCAGCCCGCTCGACCGGCAGGTGGAAGCCACCGACCTGTCAAAAAAGGCCAACGATGCCGCCAAGGCCGCGGCCCCCGAAGGGACCAAGCCCGAACCGGTAAAGGTCAAGCTGCAAGCCATTCCCGACGCGCCGCTCGTGTGCATGGCGTTCAAAACGGTCGAAGAACAATTCGGCCAGTTGACGTACGTGCGACTGTACCAGGGCAAACTGGCCAGAGGCGAAACGGTCACCAACACGCGCACGGGCCGCAAAGTGCGCATCGGACGGCTGCTGCGCATGCACGCCGATCAGCGCGAAGATCTCGATTTGGCTGAAGCGGGCGATATCGTGGCCGCGGTCGGCCTCGACTGCGCCTCGGGTGATACGTTCTGCGGCCCCGGCGCCGATTACGCCCTCGAAAGCATTTTCGTTCCCGAACCGGTCATCAAGCTGTCGATCGAACCGCTGAAGCGCGAGGGCAGCGACAAAATGGCCAAGGCCCTCGAGCGCTTCCGCCGCGAGGACCCCACGTTCCGCGTCACCAGCGACGAAGAAACCGGTCAGACGCTGATCGCCGGCATGGGCCAGTTGCACCTCGAAATCTACGTCGAACGCATCCGCCGCGAGTACAAGGTGGAATGCCAGGTGGGCGAGCCGCGCGTGGCCTACCGCGAAACGCCTACTCGCGAGACCGAGTTCAACCACAAGCACAAGAAGCAGACGGGCGGCTCGGGGCAATACGCTCACATCGTGGGGCGGATCAAGCCGCTCCCCGAAGATTCCACCGTCCCCTACGAATTCGTGGACGAAGTGTTCGGCGGACGCATTCCGCGCGAGTACATTCCGGCCGTCGACGCGGGGTTCCAGCGGGCGCTCCCCAAGGGGCCCCTCTGCGAATGCGAAGTCGTCAACGTGCAGGCGATCCTCGAAGACGGCAGCTATCACGACGTCGACTCGTCGGAAATGGCGTTCAACATCGCCGGCTTCAACTGCATGCGCGAAACGCTGAAGAAAGCCGGCATGGTGCTGCTGGAACCGATCATGACGCTCGAAGTCGAAGCGCCCTCGGAATTCCAGGGTTCGATCTCGGGGCACCTGTCGAGCAAGCGCGGCCTGATCACCTCGAGCGAAATTCAGGCCGGCGTCTCGGTGCTGCGGGCTGAAGTGCCGCTGGCGACGATGTTCGACTACGCCAACGAGCTGCGCTCGATGACGCAGGGGAAGGGCTCGTTTACGATGGAGTTCAATCGTTACAAGCAGGTCCCCAAGTCGATCCAGGAAGAAGTCATCGTCCGCCGCCGCGAAGAGAAAGAAGAAAAGCTGGCCCTCGCGCGTTAGCAGCCGTGGGATAGGCTTCCAGCCTGTCAAATTGCGGCAGGATAAACGTCACCCTGGGGGGAACACGCGTCGCGAAAGTGCGACAGTTTAAGCGACGCGACCCAGCAGGAGCAGGCGTTGGGTGTTGCGAAATTCGTGTGGACTGAAGTCCACCCTGCGAGATTTCGCTGGCCTAAAACACGAACTCGATGCCCGCCACCTGCCCCAGCCGCTGGTAGACGGCCAGCACGTCCCAGGCACTTTGCACCTGCGGCTCGATCGTCACGGCGACGTGTCGGCCTGCGGCCGTCTCGCGCACGCGGTACGGCGGATCGGTTTCATTCTCCAGTTGCTCGCGAACTGCCGCCACGATGCGCGCGACGAAGCCTCCCTCTGGTCTGCCGATCGCTTTGAACGTGTACGGACCGGGAAATTCGTGCGTCTGATCGAGCAGCTCGATCGAGGGAAGATTGTCCATGACGAATCCCTTTCCGGCATCTCCGCGATCTCTCGATTGCGGGCGGCCCGTTCGCTATGATTCCGCACGCGGCCGACGCGATGGTCTTCGCAGTGCCATCTTAAGTATACACCATCCCGCGAGACGCGCGAGCACCGGTTTGATGTTTCCCCCCGCGGGAATTGAACCGGAGAAATCCGAACATGAGGAGCGGCATGACGGCGACATGGACGGTCCTGGCCAGCGGCAGCGCGGGCAATGCCAGCCTGCTCGAAGTCGAACCCGGCGGATTGCTCGTCGATATCGGCTTGGGGCCGCTGCAACTGAGTCGCCGGCTCGATGACATCGGCTGCGGGTGGGACGCCATTCGCGGCGTGGTGCTCACCCACACTCATTCCGACCACTGGAACGCGCGGTCGCTGGCCCAACTGGTCGAGCGTCGCGTCCCGTTTTTTTGCCACTCCGAGCATCTGCGGACTCTGCAACTCCAATGCGACACGTTTCAGGCCCTGCAGTTCGCAAGTCTCGTCAGAACGTACTCGGCAGGCAGGCCCTTCACGCCAGTTGCCGGCATCCGCTGCCGGGCCGTCGAGCTGAAACACGACGGCGGCCCGACATTCGGCTTTCGTATCGAAGAGGATTCCGGAGCGGCCGAACCGAACTGGGCCGTCGGCTACGCCGCCGACCTCGGCTCGTGGGACCGGCACCTGCCTGCTGCCCTGGCCGACGTCAACATTCTCGCTCTGGAATTCAATCACGACGTCGAATTGCAACGCACAAGCGGCCGCGACCGCTGGCTGATCGAACGGGTGCTCGGAGACTCAGGCCACCTGTCCAACGCCCAGGCAGCGCGGTTGCTGGAAGAGTGCGTGAGGCTCTCGTCGGCCGGTCGCCTGCGGCACCTGATCCAACTCCATCTGAGCGGCGAGTGCAATCGCCCGGCACTGGCTGCCGCCGCGGCCCGCGGCGTGATGTCGCGCCTGGAGCTCGACGTCGAACTGCACACCGCCGGGCAGCATGCGCCCGGCCCGAAGATTCCACTGCCGCCACAAGGCCGTTCGTTTGTAGGTCAGGCTGTGCCCAATGGAACTAAGCATCGATGATGCCGCTTACCCTGATTTTGTGCGGGCGTTTTCGTCTTCCGCGGCCACAGTTTTTGGTTTTTGTGTCGTGTGGCCGCGGGAAATGGCGACCGGGATGGAATGGCACGATGTTGCTGGCGATTCGTTCAAGCAGGCGCGGTAACAGCACATCGCGCACTCGTTCGGGTGTGGCAGAGACCAAATGTTGTCGCATGTCAGACAGCTCTCCGAGTGCTCCCTGAAAACTCAATCGCAGCGGGTCATCCAAGCCAGC
>JACQFH010000607.1 GCA_016200145.1 Planctomycetia bacterium
ATTCCAGATCGAAAAACAGCGACTCTTCGCGGAACTCGAAATCGACCTCCGCCGGATCGAGAACGCGCAGCACGACCACTTCGTGACCTTGCGAGCGCAAGTGGCCCAGCCGCGTTTCAATCGTTTCGACCGGCGCCAGAAGATCAGAGAGCATCACTACCAGCCCACGCTTGCGAGCCGTGCGGGCCACCTGCTCAAGCGGCGCGCCCAGGTCGGTCCCCGTGCCGGCCGGAGAATTTTCGAGCAGCAGCATCAGCCGGTGCAGATGTCCGGGACGGAACCGCGCCGGCAGGTAGTCGCGTATCGCCTCGTCGAACGTGGTCAGCCCCACGGCGTCGCGCTGCAGCGTCAGAAAATAGGCGATCGTGGCCGCGGCCGTCCGAGCGTATTCGGCCTTATCGTACTCCAGCGTGCGAAAACCCATCGAACGGCTCAGGTCGACAAGCAGGTAGCAGCGCAGGTTCGTTTCATCTTCGAAGCGCTTGATGTAATAGCGGTCGGACCGGGCGTATAGCCGCCAGTCGAGGAACCGCAGGTCGTCCCCCGGCGAGTACTGCCGATATTCGGTGAACTCGACCGAAAATCCGTGCACCGGGCTCTTGTGCAAACCGCTCAGGAATCCGTCGACGACCAGCTTCGCGCGCAGTTCGAGATTCTTGATCCGCATTAACGCCGCCGGATCGATGAATGCCCCCCCGCGCGAAGCGGGAGCACCGCCCCCGGTTTGCTGCGTTCCCACATTTTTGACGGTCAAATCCATGTTCACCTGATGTACGACGATTTCTTAGCCACGGATGAAACACGGATTAAACACGGATATGACCTGGTACGAATTAATCCGTGTTCAATCCGTGTTTCATCCGTGGCTCAATTTACATCTGACACCAATAATTTCCGTTTCCCGCGCCGTATCGATTCTGTAGGAAATCGCTGTGGCCATTACTTCGCGGCGGGTGGTTGGACGGTTTCGAGAAGCCGGCTGATGACTTGCTCGACGGTGACGCCTTCGGCTTCGGCCCGGTAGCCGACCAGAATCCGGTGCCGGAACGTTGGCGCGGCCAGCGCGCGGATGTCTTCGACCGTGGCATGGTTGCGGCCGGCGAGCAGCGCCCGCACCTTGGCCCCCAGCACCACGTATTGCGCGGCGCGCGTGCCCGCACCCCACGCCACCCAGTCGTTGATGAACCCCGGCGCCTCGGGGCGCCCCGGCCGGCTCGCCGCCGCCAGGCGCACGGCGTAGCGGATCACGTCCTCGGCGATCGGCACTTTCTGGACTACGTCGTGAAAACGCCGGACATCAGCCGCGCCGTAGATCGGCTCGATGGGAGCGGGCTTACGCGACGTCGTCTGCTGTACCACCGCCACTTCGTCGTTTTCGGGGAGGTAGTCGATCAGGACGTTGAACATGAACCGGTCGAGCTGCGCCTCGGGAAGGGGATACGTCCCTTCCATTTCGATCGGGTTCTGCGTCGCCAGGACAAAGAACGGCTCGTCGAGCACATAGCGGACCCCCGCCACCGTCACCTGGTGCTCCTGCATCGCTTCGAGCAGCGCCGCCTGGGTCTTGGGAGGCGTGCGGTTGATCTCGTCGGCGAGGATCACATTTCCGAAGATCGGCCCCTTGACGAACTGCATCCGCCGGTGCCCGTCAGTCGACTGTTCCAGAATCTCGGTGCCGGTGATGTCGGCCGGCATCAGGTCGGGGGTGAACTGGATCCGCTGGAACACCAGGTCGAAGAGCTCGGCGATCGAGCGGACGAGCAGCGTCTTCGCCAGCCCGGGCGCGCCGGTGATCAGGCAGTGCCCGCCGGCGAACAGACTGATCAACAATTGCTCGATCACGTCAGCCTGGCCGACGATCACCCGCGACAACTCGCCCACGATTCGCTTGCGGCTGCCGCGAAGCTGTTCGACTGCCTGCTGTTCCTGCTGATATTCGTCAAGTTCCTCAGGCACTGTTGAGTTCTCCGGTTTTGTGCTTACAGGCTAGTCTTTCAGATTCCGTCAGTGCGTCATCGCGTACGTCACGATATTGATCCCCAGCGGATAGGCCCACTTTTCCGAAAACTCTTTGAAATAACGGGGGTCTTCCCCTTCCCGTTCCCAACCGTCGCCCAGGTCGGTGTTGTGGCAGATGATCGCCATCATCCGGCCTTTGTCGTCGAAGATGCCGCGGTAGTGCGGTTCGGGCGCGTCGGGGCGGCCGTCGTCGGTCCGGCCGTGATAGATCCAGCCAATGCTGGGAATCTGCGGCTTCATTTTGAGGTCGTAGACGCAGTGAAAGATCTCGTGTTCGAGAGGCAGCTCGATCGGTTCGCGATCGGGAAAGACCCGCTTGATATCATGGTAGAAGTTCGCCCATTCCCGCTCGCCCCAGAAATCGTCGACCATCAGGAACCCGCCGTTGTAAAGGTACCGACGGAGCGCCACGACCTCGTCTTCCGAAAGCAGGATGTCACCCGGCTCGATGAGATAAATGAACGGGTAGTCGAAGAGTTTCTCGTCGGTCAGCTCGATGATCTTGCCGTACGGGTCGACTTCCAGGGCCGTCAGCTCGTGCAGGCGATACGAAAAGTTCAAATCGCTGTCGGGGTAGTCGATCCGCCACTTGTGGCCCCCCCAACCTCCCGACGAATACCTGATTCGCACAAACGTGAAAACGTCGGACTTGAACCGCTCTTCGATCTTCCAGACCGGAACGTCGCCGCGGTCGACCATCTCGGGATTAATTCCGCGTCCCCGGCCGTACCCCCGCTGCGCCACGGCGATCCCGCCTGCAATCAGCACGAGAACCGCGACGACAGCCAGGATTCGATATTTCCGTTGCATGGTTCGAACTCGCTGCGACGACTCGGCCGTGCTCAACGCCGCATTGAGACATCCTACGACCGTCAATTCGTTTAATCCGGAGCCGGTAATCCGGGGCCGGGTTAAGCGATCACCTGTTCCCTCTGGCTTTTCTAAAAACCCTCCAGTTTCTTCTTGCCTCGTTCGCCAGTTCCTGTTGGTGCGGCAGGATCTTTGCCGGGCGGCGCGGCTTCCAGCTTGCGGGTGATTTCCAACAGCCGCTTGTGGGCGGCTCGAAAGCGGGGAGTCTCTTCCAGCGCCAACAGGGCGTGCCGGCGCGCGGCGGGCAGGTCGCCGCTGCGTTCGAGCGCCGTCGCCAGTTGCAGATGCAGATCGGCCGCGCCCACGGAATCCAGGTGCAACAGCGAACGGTAGCTCTCGATCGCCAGGGGATCGTCGTGCAGCTTCTCGGCGGCCTGTGCACAACGGCGATGCGGTTCCGGCAAGAGCGGCGAGATCGCCAGCCATTTCTGCGCGTATGTCTTCGTCAATTCCCAGTCCCCCGCAGCCGCCGTCAGCTCGGTCAAACGCGTGAGCGCCTCGACGTTGTCGTCCGACAGGCTCGCCAGAATCATTAACACCTTCCGCTCCTGGTCGGTCTCTTTCAATTCGCGGTGAACTCGTGCCAGGAGCGCGTACAGCCCGTCGGCTGCCGCATCGCGCGGGTACAGGCGGCGCAATTCTGCGAGAGGCTCTTTGGCGCCGGCCCAGTTCTTGGCGGCGATGCGCTGACCGGCCAGCCGCTGCAGCGCCGAATAATTCTGTGGATGTTCTTTCAGATAAACGGTCAGCAGCTTCTCATCGGCCCGACGCGGCAATTCCGGCTCAGACCAGTCCACTTCGGGGGCCATGGCCTTGGCCTGCGCGCGGGCATAGTCGGCAAACGACGCGTCGAGTTGTTCAATCGGAACCGTGTGCCGCGACAGGGCGTCGTTGATCGTGACTCCCGCGCCGAGGTCCACCAGGATTTTCTTCATCGTGTCGAGCCCGTGCGTCTCGACCAGGTACTCGACAACCAGCGACGACTCGAAATAGGCGAACTGCAGGTGCTGCGGGCTGGGCGGATTGAGAAACGCACCGCTCAAGCGGCTGACCGGAACCAGGTCGTCCCCCAGCAGCATTTTCCGATAGGCCGGCTTGATTGACTGTCCCCATGTCGGGTCGGCCTGCCGCTCTTCGTACACCGAGATCCCCTCGCTGAGCCAGCGAGGCATGCGATTGTGCGTCTTATTGAGAGTCACCACGTGGCAGAACTCGTGCCACAACGTGGCTTCCCAGCAGGTGGGATGCGCTCCCTGCGACGCCGGGCTGTTGGCCGTAATCACCGTGCCGAAACAGACCCCCAGGAACCCCGCTCCCCCCGGCATCCCGAACGTGCGAATCGCGAAATCCTGCTGGCGGGGGAACATCTCGACGATGACGGGCTTTTCCAGGCGCATGTCGTACTTGGCACACAGCGCGGCCTTGGCCCGGGACAAAAGATTTATGACGCGCCCGCCATACACGTCGGCCTCGCGCGCATCCATCCGCAACACGAAACCGTCGGCTTCGATCGTGCGAAACTTATCGAGGCACTCGTGCAGCGTCGTCAGGTTGTGCGCCAGGATGCTGTACTCGTCGGCTTCGAGCACTTCACCGGCGAGCTGCCAGCCCTCGACTTCCTGTCCCAGCCGCAGCAGGTCCTGGGCTAACTGCGTTTTTGCCGGCAGGTAGTCGGCCGCCAGAGCCAGGGCGTCGCGCTGGTACTGCGCCCCTTCGCGGAACCGGTATTTCTGGGAGAGCTTTTTTCCAATGACGTACAGCGGCTCCGGATTGGCGCTCCAGAATTCCTGGGCCGCCTCCCGTTCGCGTTTTTCCACATCCGGCTGATTTCGCAGATGGGCCAGGACAGCCCGGCAGGCCGCCGCCCGCGGATGGTGCGGATTGACGGCGGCGATCGCCTTCAGGACTTTGTCGGCGTCGTCGTACCGTTCCGAATCGATCTGGTCTTCGACGGCCACGAGCAGCGATTCGACGTGGTTCGGATTGAGAGCCAGCGCCGCCTGCAGCTCGGTCGTCGCCTTGGCCGATTCGCTGGGTGCGAAAGCCCGCGCGAGGCCGTAGTGCACGTCGGGATCGCTGGGATCAAGCTTGGCCGCCTGCGCGTAGTTCTGCGCGGCCAGCGCGTAGTCTTGTTTCTCGAGCGCCAGGTCGCCGCTTGCCAGCCACACCATGGCCAGGTTGGGCTGCTGCTTCTTCACCTCGTTGTAGATGCCATCGAGCACCCGTTTCGGGTCGATCGTCTGGTTCAGCAGAAATCGGCCCACGACGACTCGATTGACGGCGTCGCTGTAGCGCCCGGGCGCCTGCCGCACCAGTTGGCCGATCTCGTCATCCAGCTTCCGCGCGCGGTCGAGCTGGCCATTGAATCGGCACACGTCGCGCCCCAGCCAGCGCAGATGGATGCTCGTCGACAGTTTCTGAAGTGCCGCATCAAGAGTTGCCAGAGCGTCGGCATACTTGCCCTGCGCCATCTCCGAGCGAATCTTGACCAGCCGGCAGTTCTCGTTGAATTCGTCGGCTGCGATGGCCTTGCCGGCTTCCTCGGCGCACTCGGCGTATTTGCCGGTTCGGAAGAGTGCGGCGATCTGGACGTAGTCGGCGGCGCTGGACGTCGCGGAGAGAATCGAACCCAGCAGCAGCGCAAGGATCGGCGTCACAAAAGTCAAACGTCGGGAACGTCTTCGCATCCGGCCAGCGTACTGGCGGACGTCCTCGAGCCTGCCCAGGCGAGGCACTCTCATTCCCCGGTTCCCTCGCGTCGAGGACGTGTCACAAGGGCGCACCCGGTCACATCCGTGAGGTGTTGATGGGATCAACTCACTTGCTCCGGTTGCAGTCTATCCCACCACCCCGCGCCGGAACAACCCAACCGGCGGGTGGGTGGTTTCCCAAGCTGCTGGCGCGGTGCCCTCCACCTGAGGCGGTTTCAGGAGTCCAAGTCAGACGGATGACACGGAGACGACCACTCCGTCTAACGGTTGCAGCGTGAAGGGTGTTCGTTGCAAGAATAAAAAAGACTCGCGAAATCGTTCCCCGCCCTCCCGCAGACCAACCCGAAGCGCCAGCGAGGTAACGCGACCTCCCCTCGCCTTTAAGACCGCCCAGTGCCCCGACCGCTTTTTCGGTCCGCCTCAGGCAGAGGGCACTCCACGCGAAGGAAAACCGCTCCTCGCCTCGCGGACAGAAAAGGGCCCGCTTGCCAATGCGCTCAATCCAAATTCGTTCTGCGCCGACGCGCTTTGTGTCAGCCGCACAAGCGACCTGCGATCCAAACTCAGACAGAACTTCTGAATAACAGGAGTGAATAATCTTTCGAGGCTTTTCGCGTTTTTTTCCACAGCCGGCCATCGCCGGATCCGCCCGCAGAATCTCGACTTACGTCGCAAGAGACGCTGCCCATCCGATTCGCAGCGCACCACATGCAAATTGGTTCGCACTTCGGAATTGGACGCAAGCCTTTTACTGAAAGTGGATTGCGTTATTCATTCCGCCAATCCACGCTTTGCACAAAAATGCCACTTGGCGCGGACAAGCCGGCGACGCGGAATCGACCTGCCGCATACGTCTCAGGAGTTCGGCGTAAGTTAGGCGCGCGCCAGCCAAGACAGCACTGGCAGCAAGCCTGCCCCTGCGATGATTACTACGAAAATCATCGCATTCGTGATGGCCCACAGTCATTTTGTTCGGCGTCCACCGACTGGGATTCATTGTGACAGCCGCCCCGGTCCAGGCACGATTCGCCAGCCAGTTTGATACCAATTCCAGAAAACTCCCGAATTGCGCGGACTCAGGCCGCTCAGACGTCGCCTGTGAGCTTGGGTAACGACAATTACCCACGAAACCCGCTCCCAACAGCCATTTCTTCGTCGACGAAAGGAAAAGCCATGCCTTCCAATCGAATCGCGTCGTTCCTGATGATCCTGCTGCGTGCGCTCTCCATGACCGGGGCCTGATTGCCGGCATCGGCAATGGGCGGGGAACTCCGGCACAGCCGCGAATTGCCGGCAGGAAGTCAGCCGTCATGTTATTATGGTCGAAGATTCGCCTTTCACCCCCATGTTCCCGTTCGGGCCAGGTTGCTCTCATGGATCCATCGGCGCAGCCGTCCGGTCCGCAAGTCGAGCGGTTCCGAGGGTATCTGTGTCTGCTGGCCCGTGCGCACCTGCCCCCCCGGCATCGGTCCAAGATCGAAGCGTCGGATATCGTCCAGCAGACTTTGCTCGAGGCTTATGAACAGCGGGGTGATTTTCGCGGGCAATCCGAGGGAGAACTGGCCGCCTGGCTGAAACAAATGCTGGTGCACAACCTGGCAGATGCCCTGCGCGGGGGCGAGCGGGCCAAGCGCGACGTGAGGCGCGAGCGGTCTCTGGAAATTGCGATCGAAGACTCGTTTTGCCGCGCCGAGGGGTGGCTGGCGGCCAACGAAGCTTCACCGAGTCAGCAGGTCATGCGGATTGAACAGGTGCTGCAACTGGCCGAACGGCTTTCTCAACTCCCTGACGAACAACGCGATGCGGTCGTCATGCACCATCTGCAGGGCTGGTCGCTGGCGCAATTGGCCGGACACATGGAGCGCTCGGAAGCATCGATCGCCGGGTTGCTTCGCCGCGGCCTGAAAAAGCTGCGAGAGCTGATGGAGGAACGGAGTGAATCATGAATGAAATCCTGAAGCAGCCTCCCATGAGCAGCAGTTCAGCGCTGAACGACGTCCTGCTCAATTACCTGCAGGCCATCGATCCGCACACGTGGCCGGGAATCGACGGCCTGACGCTGGACGTCGTCCTGGAATCCTATTGCCAGGCGGCACTTGCCAGTCAGGTTCCTGGAAAGGACGAATTGTTGCGCCGGCATCCCGAACTTGCGGCAGAACTGGAGGACTTGTTTGCCAGGTCTCAGCCGACGCGCCACTGCCCTGCCGATCCGGGCGTTTCTCCTCTCTACCTCGAA
>JACQFH010000608.1 GCA_016200145.1 Planctomycetia bacterium
AATTCGTGGCGCGGGTTGCCAGGTCCCGCCCGGCAGGCGGGACCTACAATCACGCCAGCAACTCGTCGATCACCGTGCCGTTTTCGACGAGGCGGACGGGGCGTTTCAGGCGGTCGGGGATCGTGGTGTCGGGATCGATGCCTTTCAGGTGATACATCGTGGCCAGGATGTCTTCGGGACTGACGGG
Source organism: Planctomycetia bacterium (assembly GCA_016200145.1). Taxonomy (GTDB): domain Bacteria; phylum Planctomycetota; class Planctomycetia; order Planctomycetales; family Planctomycetaceae; genus JACQFH01. Next base: position 188 of record JACQFH010000608.1, read on the forward strand.
GCGGTCTTTCACGAAGGACCCCGCCGCGTCTGAAGCGCCCACCACGGCGCCGCCGCGGATCCCGGCGCCGGCCAGCATCACGCTGTAGACTTTCGACCAGTGATCGCGCCCGCCGCCCCGGTCGAAGTTGTTGATCTTCGCGGTGCGGCCATGTTCGCTCAGGCACAGCACGAGTGTTTCGTCCAAGAGGCCCCGCGCTTCCAGATCGACCAGCAGCGTGCTCACAGCCGCATCGAACCCCGGCAGCAATTCGTCCCCCAGGCGCGTGAAGTGATCGAAGTGCGTGTCCCAGGCGGTGTTGACGATCTTGTATTCGTCCCAGAAGACCGAGACGAGCTGGCAGCCCGCTTCGAGCAGCCGGCGGCCGGTGAGCGCCGCCTGCCCGAACAGCGTCATTCCATACTGCTCGCGCAGCGACATCGGCTCGCGGCCGAGATCGAGCGCATCGCGCAGCTTCTGCGACGTCATAAACGAATACGCCATCTGGCTGAACCGGTCGAGACTTTTTCCCGCCAGCGTGTCGTTCAACTGCCGGTTCTGGCCGTCGAGCTGGTCCAGCAGACTGCGCCGCGAGTCGAGGCGGTCGAGCGTCATTTCCGGCCGCAACTGGGCCGACTTTGTAATCCGCAGCCGGCTGTCGGGAGTGATTCCCAGGTACGGGTCTTCGACATTCACGCCCTTCAGCGCGTCGAAGAACGAGATGCGGGACACTTTCTTCGTGGCTTTCCCGTCGAACTCTGTCCACACCGGGTCGTAACCCTGTCCGAGAAACGTTCCGTAGGGCCCGGCCCGGCGAAATAACTGGCCATAGGTGGTGAAGCGAAACGGCAGGCCGATATTGCGGGGAACTTCCGGCGGCTCGGCCGATCCCTGCTGATCTTCCAGATAATCGAGTACGCTGCAGAAGAACGGATGATGCCGCCCGTCGAGCGGGTTCGTCTCGCTGGTGAAGTCGAGCGCCGGATATCCGGTGAGCGTGTACAAGTTCGAGTGGTTGTTGTGCGCGTGCGTCATCGAACGCACGATCGCCAGCCGATCGGCCACCTGTGCGATTCGCGGGAGCCGATCGCAAATCGCCACTCCGGGAACCGCCGTGCTCGTCGCCCCCCATTTCCCCCGAATCTCCGCGGGGGCGAGAGGTTTCGGGTCCCACGTCTCGAACTGCGACGCGGCCCCCTGCAGATAGAGCAGCAGAATCCGCTTCGCTTTCCCGAACGCCTGGCTGGTGGACGATTGCCCCTGCAGGGCCGCCAGCGCTTCGAGCTGAAATAACTGCGGCAGCGACAGCGACGCGGCGCCCAGCGCGCCGATCCGCAGCGCCTCGCGGCGATCGCAAGCGCGGCGAAACGGATTGGCGGACCCCAGAATCTTGAGCATCGCAAAACCCGCGTCAGGAGGCCGTGATTCGGAGTGTTGATTATACACCGCTCGGGCGGAAATGCGCGAGGGAGGAAGTGCGGAATTCGGAGTCAAGGAAATGCGGAGTTCGGAATGCGGAATGCGGAATGCGGAATGGGGGCGCTGGACGTCCCTTGCTTACGCGGCGGGCTACCAGGTCGATTGCGGCCCGCCGACGAATGGTAGCCCGACGCGTGAGCGAGGGGGTCGAGGAAATGTTATCGACGGGATTGACGGGTGGTGCTTGTGTGCGCGTGTGGTTTTCTCGTAGTGACGTGTTGTGCGACCGGCAGTTTTGGGACGGGACGTCCCTTGCTTAAGCGGCGGGCTACCAGGATGTGCACGCAGCGGGCGATGACGTCATGTAGGTCCTGTCTGCCGGACAGGACCTGGCAACCGGCGGTCGCGTTCCAAGCCCGGCGATTGAACTGTTTGCCGATCCGGCCGATCGTCTGCATTTCGATTCCTGAATTGCAAACGAGGTCCCGCCCGGCAGGCGGGACCTACCGGACTGCCGCCGCCCCGGCATAACCGATGCGCCGTGTGCTTGCCTCTTCGCGATAGTCGCCCAAAGCGCACCACAAACTGTAGTGGGATCGCGCGCAGAGCCCACCCTACAGATTGTCTGCTCTACTGGGTCGGATACTTTCTTTAAACTTTCCAAAATATTCATGATTTTACATTGACAGTATTTGTGTATTTGTTATAATTATTAAATAGATACAAAATACTCGTATTTACGTAGTTCCACTGATGTCACTCAGAGAATTCCCGGGAGAAAAGGAAGGTGTCTTATGAACGGCCGCAATTATGTGCTGCATCTGACCGATGAGGAACAGTCGGTGTTCGAGAAGGTTTCCGGGGCCGGGGACCGGGCGGAGTCGCCGCTGCTGGGCGAGCTGGCTCCGCCGGTCGAGCTGCGCTGGCTCTGGAAAGACCGTATTCCGCTGGGTCAGGTTTCGCTGATTGAAGGCCCCCCCCGCGCGGGCAAGTCATTTGTTGTGCATGACCTGGCGGCACGCGTCACCACCGGTGCCCGCTGGCCAGACGGCGACGACGAACAGCGCGAGCCCGCCCGGTGCCTCGTGATCTGCCGGCAGGACGCCGGCGAGACGCTCGACCGGCGACTGGCACTGGCCGGCGCCGACCGGGATCGAGTCCGCCATTTCTCACATTTCCTTTCCGCCGACGTCAAACATCGAGTTGCGCTGCGCCCTGTGACTCTGCCGGCCGATATGCCTGCACTCGAGCTGCTGCTCGAACGGCACAGCGATGTGCGCCTGATCGTCATCGATTCTCTTTCCGACGTCTGTTCGACCAGCGAACAGGCGACCGAGGCGCTGCACCGTTTGAATTCATTCGCCGCGATGTATTCCCTGGCAGTCGTCACGACGCTTCGCGCCGACGTGCGGTTCGATTGCCGCGGGGCGGTCAAAGTCAAATCGACCTGGCCGACCGCCGCGGCCCGCTGCACGTGGTGCCTGGCGGTCGACCCGGACGACGAAACGCGGCGATTGTTCATCCCGACGCGAATGAATTTCTGCATTGAGCCGAATGGACTCGGGTTTTCAATTGACGCGGGACGGGTCGCGTGGAACCCGACGGCCCCCGTCTCCCTCCACGACCCGGCCCAGTCGCTGTCGGGCAGCACCCGCTGGCTGTCTGGGCTTCTGGCCGAGCGAGACGTTCCGTCCCGCGAAGTCTACCGCCTGGGCGCCGAGCTGGGGTTCACGGTGGATATGCTCAAGTACGCCAAGAAAAAAATCGGCGCGCACCTCCACAAGATGGGAGGTTTCTCGGAACCTGCCTACTGGCTTTGGTCGCTGAACGCCGACAGGCGGCAAGAGGACGAGCGGTCTGCTGACGATCGTGTCACCAGGGCTGATGGCGGCGACATTTCCCCTGACGGGAAACACACAGTCGACTCAGAACGATTGGAAGCAGTTGTGTGTTGAAGACCCAATGACATCTGTCGGCTGAGAGTGAAACCAAAAAAGTTAAAAACCGCGGATGACGCGGATACGAGGACGTGGTGCCCACGGATGGCGTGGCAATCCCACGGATGTGCATCTGAAATAATGTTGTCGCTCACCTTAATGATTGCAAATTGTTCACGGACGACTCCCCGGCCGCACAAATTCGGGGATCGCGGTCGAGGATTGTGGATTAAGGAATGCAGGAAACCAGGAAGGCAGGAGACTCGCGTGAAAACTGGCTTGCATAGTATTCTCCTGCTCTCCTGCCTTCTTGCATTCCTTACTCGGATTCCCTGGGGACTTTTCCTGTCAGTTAACGCGTCGAAGGGTCGGAACAAGTGTTCGCTCCGCGGAAATTCTTTCCCCCCTTCGATGCCTGATTACTCCCTTCGGCCGATTCTCGCGAAATTCGCACGTTTCGATTTACCCCCTTCGACAGACGAATTTCCCCCCTTCACGCGCCGGTTTCCCCCCTTCGTATGAGTTTCCCCCCTTCGCAGAATGTTCAAGTCCAGGCACAGCCTGACCTGCCGGCCCAAACTCCCGTTGACGCCAAATCCTCGATTTTCCAGAATCTCGCGAACCTGACGGGCAATCGAGGTGGCGGCCGCGAAAATCCGATTGTCGGCCAGAACTGATTCGCGAGGTCAAAATGAACCGACGACGTTTGCTGATCGTGCTCCTCTTCATGGCCCTTCCCGTATTTGCGTTCTGGGCAACTTCGGACGCGACGCTATCGACGGTTCGGCAGCCGATCTCGACAGGGCAGGTGTCGTTGCGACCACAGATTGTCGGCCATTGGACAACAAATCCTGATCCGGAAATGTGGCGCACGGCAATCAGTTTCGCTTTCCTGGAGTCCGGTCGATACGAGCAATCGCAACTGGTGCTAATCGCCGGCATGGCCTTGATGACGGAACGCGACGGGAAGAAATCGCTGGCCAGCAGTACGGTGGAAGGAACTTGGGAACTTGTGGGGGATGAAATCCGCGTGCGAGCGACACAGTCGACTGATCATGACTCAATCGAGCCGTTCTCCTACCGAGTGCGATACGCCGACGGGCTTTCCATGCGGCTCGAACACGCCGGCGAAGAGCTGGATCTGTTCCGCACTGAGTGACGCGCCTCGCAGAACTGGAGCGGGCGGTCTTTCGAAGAATGTCAGGCTTGGGTGACTGACTCTGCTGTTCATCACCGGGCCTTCGCGTTGCTCCAGGCCCGGCCACCCCACGCGCCGCGTACCGCCTGTTTGGTGTAGGGGGGACTTCAGTCCCCGCGTGACAGTTTTTCGCGTGGACTGAAGTCCACCCTACACAAATTCACAGCCACTGCGTGTTTGCACGACGCATATCCGTAGACGGACTACTTCGAGTCTCCTGGCAACTGTCGCCGCGTCGCGAAGAGGCAAGCACACGGCACCCTGGCATCGCGCGGCAAGCCCATCAAAAATTACCATCGCAGACATTCCGCACTCCGAACTCCGCATTCCGTCGATCCCGCATTTCCGGACGCCGCTTCGAGACGAAAATTCCCGATTTTGGTAACGCTGCGACAGGTCTTTCCTGTCGCTTGAAAGCCTGCGCGGGTTGTGTCATAGTTCAGCCTTTGAACGGGGCACCTGGATCAATTTTCCCCGGGCAGTGCGCTGGGAATACGGGGAAATCCACACAGAAATGGCCGGGATGAACGTGTTTTTGGCTGACGGCGGGATCGCTGAGTATCTCGTCAGACACTGGGAATACCGCCAGGGGACGGCGCTGGCCATCGCGGCGCTCATCCACGCCGTTCTGATCATCCACTTCTTCGCCGTCGCTCCTCTCGTCTTTATCTGGCTCGAGCGCAAAGTCGCCGGCCGAATTCAAGACCGGCTCGGCCCGACGCGCGTCGGGGGCAAATTCGGCTGGCTGCAGACGCTGGCCGACGGCATCAAGCTGATTCAGAAAGAAGACCTGTGCCCGCAGGCGGCCGACCGGATGCTGTTCCGCCTGTCGCCATACCTCGTCTTCGTGGCGTCGTTTGCGGCGTTCATCGTGCTGCCGTGGTCCGACGGCTGGATCGCGCAGAACCTCGACGTCGGCATCTTCTTTATGCTGGCCGTCATGTCGCTGGAAGTGATGGGGGTCATCCTGGCCGGCTATTCGAGCGGCTCGAAGTGGGCCCTGTTCGGCGGGATGCGCGAGGCGGCCCAGGTGGTCAGCTACGAAATTCCGATGGCGATCTGCGCCCTCGTCCCCGTGACGGTCCTGGGGACGCTGAATATGGTCGAGATCGGGTGGGCGCAGTCAGGCTTTCTGACAAACTGGATGATCTTTCACGACCCGTTCTGCTTCATCGCGTTTTTTGTGTACTTCACCGTGGCCACCGCCAGCGTGAAGCGGGCGCCGTTCGACTTGGCCGAGGCCGAAAGCGAGCTGGTCGCCGGATTCCATACCGAATACAGCGGCATCCGCTGGTCGTACTTCTTTATGGCTGAGTACGGCAGCATGTTCGCCGTCAGCGGCATTGCCACGGCGCTGTTTCTCGGTGGCTGGCAGACGGGCATCGGCATCGAAGAAGCGATCCTCATTCCGCTGCGGGGGTGGGGCGAGAACTTCCTGTTCAAGGGTTTCACAGTCGGAAACTACATTGCCAATCTCGTGGGCTGCGTGGTGTTCATCAGCAAGGGGTGCCTGCTGGTGATCGTGCAGATGTGGGTCCGCTGGACTCTGCCGCGCTTGCGGATCGACCAGGTGATGGCCGCCTGCCTCAAGTACCTGTTGCCGATCAGTTGCTTCCTGTTCCTGGGGGTGACGGTCTGGCCGCTGATCCTGTACGAGGCCAGCAGCGCCATGTCGGCCACTCCGCGGACGACGCTGGGACGGCCGCTCGGTGAAAAAGGACATTCGCCTGAACCGCGGGGACGTACTTCCGACGGCAAGAAAACCAGCTCGGTGCCTGGTCAGGAGGCACGGTCGTGAGCGAGATCCTGAAACACGGCCCCCTGGTGGTGTTCGGCGCGACGGCCGTCGGCGGCGCCATTGCCGTCGTGTTGACACAAAACGTCGTGCGGATGGCGTTCTGGCTGATCCTGTCGCTGGGGGCCATGGCCGGTTTATTCTTCTCGCTGAATGCCGATTTCGTCGGCACGGCGCAACTGCTGATTTACGTCGGCGGCACGCTGGTGCTGCTGATTTTCGGCGTGATGCTCACCGCCAGCGGCCCGTTTGTGAGCATCAAATCCAGCGCCGGCGACCTGGTGAAGTCGGGCGTCGCGGGGGGATTGCTGCTGACGCTGATTCTCATTACGGCCTGTCAGGTGCATTGGGAGTCGACCCCGGCCTACGACGAAGTGGGTGTGATGTCCGCCGGGTACAACGCAACGGCGGATGGCAACACCACGCGTCCGCTGGGGCATGCCTTTCTGGGCGCCCGGCCCGACAAAGACCTCGGCAGGCCCCCGACCGACCACCTCTCCCCCGGGTATCTGCTGCCATTTGAAATTGTCTCTGTCCACCTGCTGGTCGTGCTGGTTGGGGCAGCGTACCTGGCACGCGCCAAGAAGCGAAAGGCCTGATTCGCCATGCAACCCGTCGGACTCAATGTGTACCTCATGATCGCGGGCATTCTGTTCGTGTGTGGTGTGGTCTGCATGGCCACGAAGCGCAACGCGATCGGCGTGCTGATGGGGGTCGAGCTGGTGCTCAACGGGGCGAACCTGAATTTCGTGGCGTTTGCCCGCTATACGAAGCTGGGGCTCGACGGTCAGGTGATCTCGCTGTTCGTGATCGTGCTGGCCGCGGCCGAGGCGGCCATCGCGCTGGCCATCGCACTCAATTTCTACAACAACCACCTCACGATCGACGTCGATCGGGCCGACGAACTGCACGGCTGACGAACTGGAATCACTCACTTCGATTATGCCTCCGAACCCGACACAACTCGGCCAGACTCTGGGAACGCTGCTCACGCTGGCGTGGCTGCTCCCTTTGTTTGGTTTCGCCGTCGAAATCTTCGGCGGGTTCTGGGGCACGCGCAAAAGCAAAGCTGCGGCCTACCTGGCCGTCGCCTGCATCGGCGGCGCGTTCGTGCTCAGCCTGAGCGCCCTGTTGATCTGGGGCTCCGAGACGAAATGGGCTGCGATCAAGACGGGCGGCCATGGCGGAGGCCACGCCGAAGCCAGCGCCGATCCGGCCCATCACGCCGCCGCGGCCACTGAACATGCCGAACCGGCCACCCATGCACCCGAAACGGCCGCGGCCCACGCCTTCCCGAAATCGTTTTCCGGCACGATCTACGTGCTGGCCGAGTTCCGCACGCTGCGGTTCGCCATCGACTACTACATCGACAGCCTGACGCTCGTCATGTTCACGATGGTCACGCTGATCGCCTCGCTGATCCACCTGTTCGCGATCGGCTACATGGGAGACGAGCTGACCGACGATCACGAAGACCACCAGGTGCACACGTCGCACGGACACCTGCACCGGCCGGGGAGGTTCTACCGGTTCTTCGCGTTTCTGTCGCTGTTCAGCTTCTCGATGCTGGGGCTGGTGCTGGCGGGCAACGTGTTCATGGTGTTCATTTTCTGGGAGCTGGTCGGGGTCTGCAGCTACTTCCTGATCGGTTTTTACACCGAGCGCAAATCGGCTTCGACCGCCGCCAACAAGGCGTTCATCATGAACCGCGTCGGGGACTTCGGTTTCCTGATCGGGCTCATGATTCTGCTGACGTACTTCGGGACGTTTCAGTTCGCGACCCGCGTCGAAGACGGTAAGACCCGCGCGGGGCTGTTCGATCTGCTCCGCGACGAGCATGGGGCCATCAAGGTGAGCGAACAGGGCAGCACCGTCTTCCTCAATGCGCAGGACGAGCCCGACCCGGCTGCGGCCGATGCGACTCCCACGACGAAGACGATTCCGTATTACCTCCTGCTGACGGCCGGGCTCGGCGTGTTCGCAGGCTGTATCGGCAAGAGCGCCCAGTTTCCGCTGCAGACGTGGTTGCCCGATGCGATGGAAGGCCCGACGCCCGTTTCGGCCCTGGTGCACTCGGCAACGATGGTGGCCGCCGGCGTCTATCTGACGGGGCGGTTCTATCCCATGTTCGTTCCCGAAGTGCTGCTGACGATCGCCTACATCGGCTGCATCACGCTGTTTCTGGCGGCGACGATCGCCATCGTGGCCACCGACATCAAACGCGTGCTGGCGTATTCGACGATCAGCCAGTTGGGCTACATGATGCTGGGCCTGGGCGTGGGGGGCTGGGTGGCCGGCCTGTTCCACCTGATCACTCACGCGTTTTTCAAATCGCTGATGTTCCTGGCGTCGGGCAGCGTGATCTACGGCTGCCACCACGTGCAGGAAATGCCGCAGATGGGGGGACTCTGGAAGAAGATGCCCATCACCGCGTTCACGATGCTGGTGGGCGTGATCGCCATCGCGGGCCTGGCCGTGCCGGGCGTGATCGCCTTTTCGGGATATCATTCGAAAGACGCAATCGTCGCGACGGCGCTCACCTTCGCCCAGCTCAACAGCACCCATTTCCTGCTGTTCTACGTGCCGCTCGTGGGGGCCGGCATCACGGCGTTCTACATGTTCCGGTTGTGGTTCTATACGTTCGCGGGCGAGCCGCGCGACCATCACGTGTACGAACATGCCCACGAATCGCCGTGGGTGATGACGGTGCCGCTGATCGTGCTGTCGGTGTTCGCGGCGTTCTGCGCGTCGGGGTTCTTTTACGACCTGCCCGGCCCTCTCGAAAAATTGCTGCTGGCCAGCGAACCGGCAGGAGTCGCGGCGGGGCTCTCGGGCGATGTCTCGGGCCTGGCGCTGCCGTCTCACGCGGCGATCCATGCCAACCACAAGATGGCCGGCACGTACGCCCTGTTGATTGCCGCCCTGGGTACGGTGACGGCGTATCTGTTTTACGGCGCACGGGTGTTCGACCCGGCCGAAGTGAAGCGGCAGTTGTCGTCTCTGCACACGTTTCTGGCCGAGAAGTGGTGGTTCGACGAGGTGTACGACGTGATGTTTGTTCGCCCGGCGCACATCGTGGCCCGCGGCTGCGCCGCCTTCGACCGCGTTGTGTTCGACGGGTTCCTGCACTTCATGGCGCGCCTGGGAGTTCTGGTTTCGAAGTGGGACCGGGTCTTCGACGAGCAGATCATCGACGGTTTCGTGAACCGGCTGGCCGACGTGACGTTCGATACCGGCCGGATCTTCGGATTTTTGCAGACGGGGCGGTTGCGGCAATACGTGATGTTCATTGCCGTCGGCGTCGTGGGCATTTTCATCCTCGTCGTGTTCTTTGGTTAACGAGCGCGCCGGCCGCCGCCTGATTTTGAATTGAATAGAGAGTCGGATTGACCATGAAAGACGAAGTACTTCTCTCGCTGATCATTTTTCTGCCGACGCTCGGCGCGTTGTTCCTCGGGCTTTTCAATCAAAAGTCCGAAGGCACGATGCGCACGTTCGGCAATGCCGTGACGTTTGCCACGTTCGTGCTCACGCTGTTTGCCTGGTACAAGTTCGACCACACGGCGATCAAGCCCGATCATCCCATGGAGATGTACGTCAAGATCCCCTGGATCGCGACGTGGAACGTGCATTACCAGTTGGGCCTCGACGGCATCAGCATGCAGCTCGTCGTCCTCACCTCGTTCATCAGTTGGCTGGCGATGCTGGCTTCGACCAGCGTCACCAAGCAGGTTCGCGGCTACCTCGTGCTGTACCTGATTCTCGAAACGGGCATGCTGGGGGTCTTCATGGCCCTCGACTTCTTCCTGTTCTACGTGTTCTGGGAAGTCATGCTCCTGCCGATGTACTTCCTGATCGGCATCTGGGGGGGCCCGC
>JACQFH010000597.1 GCA_016200145.1 Planctomycetia bacterium
AGCCTGACATGTCAGGCTGGAAAGCCTGACCTACGCCATCTCGTCGTCAATGACGTGGCCTTCGTTGACGGTGGGGCGCTCGGGCCGGCCCTGGTGCATGTAGAGCAGTTGCGTGTGGTCGAGACCGGCCAGTTCCAGAATCGTCGCGTGCAGATCGCGCACGTGCACTCGTTTCTCGACCGCCTTCAGGCCGAAGTCGTCGGTCGCGCCCACGACTTTTCCACCGGCGACTCCGCCCCCCGCCATCCACATCGTGAACCCGTACGGATTGTGGTCGCGCCCGTCCCCTTTTTCGGACATCGGTGTGCGGCCGAATTCGCCTCCCCAGATGACGAGGGTCTGGTCGAGCAATCCGCGCGTTTTCAGATCTTTGAGCAAACCGGCGATCGGCTTGTCGGTCGAGCGGCACAGTCGCGTGTGATTCTCTTCGATCTTCGTGTGGGCGTCCCACTGGCTGCCGGAACCGGAGTAAAGCTGCACGAACCGCACGCCCCGCTCGACCAGTCGCCGTGCCAAGAGACAGTTGCGCCCGAAGGCACTCGCGGCCTTGTCGTCGAGCCCGTACAGCTCCTGCGTCGCCTGCGTTTCTTCCGCAAGGTCTACCGCCGCGGGCGCTTCGGCCTGCATGCGGAACGCCAGCTCGTACGCGGCAATTCGCGCTTCGAGATCGAAGTCTGCGGCGCGTGTTTCCAGGTGCTTGCGATTGAGCTGGTTGATGTAGTCGAGCTTGTAGCGCTGCTGCGAGTCGTCGAGGGCTTCGGGAGGCGCGAGGTGCAGCACGGGCGTCTTGCCGTTGCGGAAGCGGGTTCCCTGAAACGTCGCCGGCATGAATCCGGTTCCCCACACGCGGTTCCCGCCGGGGGGTTCGCGATCGTTATCGAGCAGCACGACGAAACCGGGGAGATTCTGATTTTCGGTCCCCAGGCCGTAGGTGACCCACGAACCCAGGCTGGGCCGCCCGGCGAGAATGCTGCCGGTGTTCATCTGGCACACGCCCCCCACGTGGTTCAGCGCATCGGCCCAGCACGAGCGGATCACGCACAGGTCGTCGGCACAGCCCGCGACGTGCGGATACCAGTCCGAGATTTCCAGTCCGCTTTGCCCGTAGCGCTGCCACTTTCGCCGGGTGGGAAGGAGCGGATTGTTCGAAACCCCCATCGGCGTGATCACCCGCTCGACCGATTCGGGGAGCGGCTTGCCGGCGAACTCGTTGACGAGCGGCTTGTGGTCGAATGTGTCGAGGTGGCTCGGAGCACCGTCCATGAACAGAAAAATGACGCTCTTGGCCGTGCCGTTGAAGTGCCCGGCCCGCGGTGCCAGCGGGTTGAGCGATCGCGCCCCCGGGGGGGGCCGATTTGCTCCGGCCGCAGTTCCGGCGTCTTCAGACCTGGCAACGCGCGGCAAGACGCCTTCTTCGACAAGCAGGCTCAAAAGCGCGAGCGCCCCGAACCCTCCGCCGGCGCACGACAGGAAATCGCGCCGCGACTGCGCCTGCACTTGATGCACCGAAGTTTGCCAGGCTGGACCCATATTGATTCCCGTACCGGCGATGCGCCACGTCATCTGGGACGGATCTCATTGTAACGGGAATTGTACGGGAATCCATGCCGTCTGACGGGCACGGTGCTGCGAATTACTAAGGATCGTCGGCCGGAGGCCTGGCACGGCGCGGATCGTCCCGCAGGTTGACCCCGCGGACAATCCTGAAGATGAGATATGCTCCCCCCACAGGTTCCGCGGCAGCAAATCCACGGCTACAATTCGAGGATGACCGGCTTGCCGCCTGGGCTGCGACTGATACTTCGCTGGAATGGATGGATCGCACCAGTTCTCCACTGAACAGCAGTTGCAGCGACGCCTGTCGTTTCTTCCGCTGCTTGCGATCATCTTCTTTTCCACGGCAGGCGGACCGTTCGGAATGGAAGATCTGGTCTCCGGCGGGCCGGGCCTGGCGCTGGCGATCATGGCCAGTTCCTGGAGCATGTACAACAGCCTGCTCCTCAGCAACTCGCGCCTGCCGTTTGCCATGGCCGAAGATGGACTCCTGCCGCGCTGGATCAGCCGCCTGCATCCTGCACGTCAGACGCCTGCTTGCTCGCTCATTCTTTGTTCGGCAATCTATGCCCTGTTTGCGGTCATTGGCTTCCGCGAACTGGTGATCCTGGACGCGCTGGTAACTGCCGTCACGGCGCTCCTCATGATCACGGCCCTCGCGGTGTTGCGGAGTAATCGCCCGGACCTCGTGCGCCCGTTCAGGATTCCCGGCGGCCGGCCCGGCTTGTGCCTCGCAGGGCTGTCGCTGACCGCATGCGGCGTTGCACTGTTGTATGCCACGATCTGTGGCAGCCAGGGAAGCCGGAGGCAGGCTGCGATCGCCGGGGGGCTTCTGGCCACGGGGCCTGTCGTGTACTTGATGTGGAACCGTTTGATAAGGCCGTTGTCGGCGCGAAAGGGCGATCTTCCCGCCTGACCGCACGGCGGTTGCAGGCGTGTGAACGATTTCAAGTGGCGCAGGTTGAAGCCTGAACTCCAGCGCCTCATGCCGCGACGGGCTGCGACGGCCGCACCGGGTCGAGCCGGACGGGGCGAGCCACGTGCCTGAAGAAGCGTTCCAGCTCGCGGATGGCAGCGATGTCTTCGAACAGCGCCGGACTGCGAGCTGCGATTTCGGCCCGCACCGAAACGTTGAAGACCGGGTTGGTCCCCAGCCGCACGGCGAGGTCGACGTATTCGTCCGCCGAACGGGCCACGCACGTCTCGAACTTCATCTTGCGATAGCATCCGGCGGTCACGCGGCCGCGCATCAACTGGGACGGCAGCGTGACGATCGGGATCCCCAGGCCCAGCGCCTGAAAACTGGTATTGCCGCCGCCGAAGTGCAACGGATCGAGCACGACATCGGCCGTCGCGATAAGCCTCAGAAAAGCCTGCCGGTCGACGCGCCGGGTGAAGATGACGTTGTCGGCCAGAGCGCCCAGGTTCCGGCGGAGCCTCGCGAAGAGAGTTTCGTTCCAGTTCCGGTGGGGCGCCTCGATCAGCACGATGCGGGCCGCCGGGTCGCGCTCCAGAATGCCCCGCAGCAGGTCGTCGAAATCAGGGTGCATTTTGAACAGGCTCTGCGGGCAGAGGTACAGGTGCTGTCCCGCCGGCAAGCCGAATTCGCGCCGCGCCGCTTCGCGGCTCGCAGCGACGATCTTTGCCGGGCGCTCGTAGTACACCGGCAGCGAGTCGAGCAGGACCAGGTTTTCGGTGTAGTGCGCGGCAGCGTCGGGGGGCTCGACAAGCCGGCTCGACACGAAATGATCGATGGTGGGGATGCCGGTCGTCACCGGGTGTCCCCACAGAGCGCACTGTACCCGCGCCAGGCGCGAATGGGCGAGCGCGGTTCCCACCGGGTCCATGCCCACGTCGGGGAAGACAAGGACATCGAGCCCGGCGGTTGCCACCTGCTCGCGGGCCGCAGCCACGTCCTCGGGCAGGTTGACGAATCTGGCGGCCGATTTCCGCAGACCATTGACCGTTTCGTCGGCCGCTTCGCCGATCAGGAACACGCTGACTTCGAAATCGGCTCGCGACAGCTTACTGATCAGCCCCCGCGTCAGGTCGCCGATTGTGTGGTCTCGCAGGAATCGCGATAGGAAGCCGACACGGATTTTGCCCGTCGCGATCCGTTCGACGGCGAAGTGCGGCGGAGGCAGCTCCGACGGTGGGGACGCCGTTTCACGGCCGCGAGCTTCGGCGGGGCGATAGAGTACCGCAACTTTCCGTTGCAGTTCCCGGTCATTGAAGCCCTGGTACGCCAGCAGAAAATTGACGGGCACCGCCTCCCGCGCCGGATCGAGACGGGTAGGACCGTTGACGAGGGCGTCAAGCCGGCGTTCGAAATCGGCGCGGCGCCGGTGCAGGTCGCCCGTCGATTCGTAGATCGGCGGCAGCATCGTCGCCGCGTGAATCTGCAGTCGCGGGTTCTGTTTGATCTCGAGCGCGCGGCGGTACAGATCAGCCGCCTCGTCGACGCGGCCCAGGAGGGCCAGCACGTTGGCCAGATTGCCCGATACGTCTTCCGCGAACGGCGCGAGCGCCAGTGCGTGCCGCAGCAAAGGCTCTGCTTCGTCGAGCCGCAACTGCGTCTGCAGCGCGCAGGCCAGATTGTTCATGGCCGCGACCGAATCGGGGTCGATGGCCAGTGCCTCGCGATAACATGCCTCGGCTTCGGCGGCGCGCCCCAGTACGCTGAGAAGCGTTCCCAGATTGTTCCGCGCGCTGGAGAATTCGGGATACAGCTTGAGCGCGGACGCATAGGCGTGCAGTGCCTGTTCGGGCCGGCCCAGGCGGTGCAGCGCCGTCCCCAGGTTGTTGAGCGCCTCGGCGAATCGGGGCTGACGTTCGATTGCCCGGGCATAGCAGGCGACCGCATCCAGCAGCCGCCCCTGAGCGAGCCGCACGTTCCCCAGATTGAAATGCGCCCCCCCCATGCCGGGCACGAGCCGCACCAGGCGCTCGAACGATTCGCCCGCCTCGGCGAACTCGCCCGCATCCTGGTGTGCGATGCCGAGATCGTTCCAGGCGGCAGCGAATTCGGGGTGCAGCCGCACCGCCTGCTGGAACCGGAGCTTGGCGCCGATCATGTCGCCGCGCTGCTGCAGGACCGTCCCCAGGTGGTAATGCGGCTGAGGATTGTCGGGAGCAGTCTGAATGGACTGCTGGAAACTGTCGACGGCTTCATCGAAGCGAAGCTGGGCTGCCAGTGCCCGCCCGAGGTCGAACTGGTAAACGGGGTCGGACCCATCGAGCGAAACGGCGCGCCCGCAGCACTCCGTCGCGCGGTCGTACTGCTTCTGATGGAAATGGACGAGACCCAGATGGTGCCAGGCGGGCGCATGCTGCGGATCGCTGTGCAAAATCTGTTCGTAGACTTTTTCCGCCTCGTCGAATTCGCCGGCCTGCTGATGGGCCATGGCCCGAGCGAACGCGATTGCATGAAGACCCACTGGAATCCTTTCCGTCATCACGAGTTGCGACCGATTAAACGTACCCGGCACCGGGCATCCGAGCGGTGGTGCGGGGGGGGCATTACAGACGCTTTTGGGGAATTTGTCTATCCCGAATGTCGATCGTCCCATCCGCGGCGGAATTCCCTGAAATTCCGGCCTGTGGGATAGGCGAAGAGCGAGAAGCGAAGAGAGAAGAGCGAGTTTGTGTCCCCTGTCTGCGCGGCCCCTCTCTCTTCACTCTTCTCTCATCGCTCTTCTGGTCCCCCCGGACTGTTCACGGCGTCCTGTCCGGCGGCGAATAATCAGCCAGTGTCATGTACACCGAGTCGGGGCGTTTCGACAGGATCTTTCCGTCCTTTTCCGACTCGGCGGCAACGGCCTTCCATTCCGGGTCGCTGATGAATTCGCTCCACGACTTTTTCGCGGCGTCCATGTTTGCGTGCGAAACCACGTAGATCAGCGTGTTGTCCTTGAGCTTTTCGTCGGTCGGAATCCAATACATCACGTTTTTCATGCCGTGTTTCTCAAACAGCCGCATCGTGTGATTCTTGAATCGCGCGTTGAGGGCAGGGAGTCGGCCCGGCTCGGTGGTGTACGTCCGCAATTCGTAGAGCCGCGATTCCTTCTGGATTTCGGCTCGCGAGTAGCCCGCCGAATACGACAGCACGCCAACGGCGCCGCACAAGAGTCCGCAGAGGACCATGGAAGATTTTCTGGACATAAGATTGCTCCCGGGTGAAAGTACTAAGAATGTCCGAGGGCCTTAAGGATGGCCTCGCACGCCTGCGACCGATTCAGAACGTAAAAGTGAATGCCGGGGATTCCGCGAGCGACCAGGTCGCGGCACTGGGCGATCGCGTACTCGACGCCGATCGCGATCTGCGCGTCCTTGTCTTCCTGCGCGGCTTCGAGCCGGCCGGCCAGCGCCGCGGGAAGCGCCGCGCCGCACATCGACGTAATCCGCTTGATCTGGGCGAAATTCAGGATCGGCATGATTCCCGGGATCACGGGAACGGCGATTTTCAGCTTTTCGCAGCGATCGCGGAAGCGCAGGAAGCCCTCGTTCTCGAAAAACACCTGAGTGTAGACCGCCTCGCCCCCCGCGGCCACCTTGCGCTGCAGGTTGGCCAGATCGACATCGAGGCTGGGCGCTTCGGGGTGCTTCTCCGGATAGCCTGCCACGCCGATGCCGAAATTGGGGAATTCAGATTTGATCAAAGCCACGAGCTCGTTGGCATGTTTCAGGCCCCCGGCCACGTGTTGAAACTGCGTCTGGCCGGCCGGAGGATCGCCGCGCAGCGCCATGATGTTGGCGATACCTCCGTCGCGCGCCAGTGCCAGCCACTCGCGCAGCTCCGGCAAGGTCCCCCCCAGACAGGTGAAATGCGCCGTGGCCGCGACGCCCAGACGCCGCTGGATCTCCTGGCACAGCTCGATCGTCCGCGTGCGGGTGGTACCTCCGGCGCCGTACGTGCAGGAGATGAACGCCGGCTTGAAGCTTGCCAGCCGCGAGACGTTCTCCCACAGGGCGCCATCGCCGTCGGGCGTCTTCGGCGGGAAAATCTCGAACGACAACCCGAATTTCCCCGGGCCGTAAATGTCGCGAATGCGCATGATCTCAGGATTTGAGTCGCTCGAATTTCTGAAGTGAATGGCATGTGGCGGAGACGAGTCCCTTGTAGCCCCCGGCCGACATGACCACCTCGCCGACGTAAATTGCCCCGGTCGAATCGACGCAGATGCCGTGCGGCGCATAAAACTCACCCGGCGCGCAGGGGTCGTCGCCGCCGCCGAACCGCGAGAGCAAGTTGCCGTCGAGGTCGAAAACGCTGACGTAAGCGCCGCGAATGGGGGCCGGCGGCGGCGAATGCCACGGGAACAGCCCCGCCCGGAAGCCCACGTCGCAGACGTACGCCCGGTCGTCGGCGTCGAACGCGATCTGCATGGGGCGACCCGTGTCGGTCCACTGTGAAAGGAACTCTCCCTCGGGCGTGAACACCTGAATCCGGCTGTTTTCGCGATCGGCGACATACACGCGCCCCGTCCGGTCGATGGCGATGCCGTGCGGCAGGTTGAACTGCCCCGGCCCGTCCCCCGCGGCGCCCCACGAGAACAGCAGCTTCCCGTCGGCCGAGAACTTGTGGACCCGCGCATTGCCGTAGCCGTCGGTAATGTACAGGTCGCCCGACGGTGCGAACGCCACATTGGTCGGCATGTTGAAGGGAGGCCCCGGACGGACGATCGTGCGGTAATCCATCCCCTGGATACCAGTGTCTGAAGGCTTTCCACTCTGGCCGAGCGTCTGCAGCAGTTTCCCTTCGGGGGAGAATTTGCGAACCGTGTGGTCTTTGTCGTCGGTGCACCAGACCTCGCCCCCCGGGCCGATCGTAATGCCGTGGGGCCTCACGAATTGCTTCTCGCCCCACGTGGCGACGAACGTGCCGTCGGGCTCGAAGATCACCACGGGATGCTCGCCCCGGCAGAACACGTAGGCGCGATCGCGCGCATCGACGGCAATCCCCACGACCTCGACGAACGACATGCCCTCTGGCAGCTTTGGCCACCCGGGGACCGCGCGATACTGGTATTTTCCGGAACCAAAGACGACGTTGGACGGTGCAGCAGTGGCTGTCATGTGTCAGCTCGATTCACGGTAATTGTTGACGAACAGGTTGATCCACAGATTTCGCAGATTCCCACAGATTGACACTGTCGTAGAATTTCATCTGTGGAAATCTGCGGATGGCTTTTTCGCCAGATTGGTTTCGTGTCTTTCGCTTCTTTCGTGGTTCCTCGCTCACCCCTTTTTCTTGGCAACCTTCCACAGGTGTTTGTCGCTGCGGACATAGAGGGCGCCGTCGGCGATGGCCGGCGTGCAGAGGATCGTCTCGCCGAATTCGTGATTGGCGACGATCTCTCCCGCCGCGTCCCCCTCTTTTACGACCAGCGCCACGCCGTCCTCATTGAAGATGTACAGGTGCCCGCCGGCCGCGACGGGTGTGCTGGTGAACACACCGCGCGTCGTTTTTTCGCCGAGTTGCACCTGCAACCGCAACTGCCAGAGCATGTTGGCGGATTTCGCGTCGGCGCAGGCGAGCACGCCCGAGCCGTTGATGTTATACACTCGGCCGTCGTCGACGAGCGGAGTGGGGGTGGACGGGGCCAGGCGGTTGGACTGCCACACGACGCGCGGCGGCTTCCCCCCTTCGGCCGGTTCGAGCGCCGTCAGTCCTCCCGAGGGAACGTACAGCAGTCCGTTGGACTGGGCCGTCGATGGGATCGAGCTGGCGGGGGTATCGTATCGCCAGGCCTCGAAGCCGGTGTAGGGTTTCACCGCGGCCAGGCCCTTCGACGATTGCAGCACGACCAGATCGTCATCCGCCGTTTTGCCGCGCAGCACAGTCGGGCTGCACCACGTGTCGAGCTGCGGACGTTCGAGCTTCCAGCGATTGATTCCGGTCGCCGGGTCGAGCCCGGCCGTGAACGACTCGCTGAGGTTTTCGACCGGAACGATGAGCGTGTCGCCTGCGACGGCGAGCGACGACGACATCCCCAGGCTGTTGCTGGCATTGGGGTAGTCGTGCGTCATCCCGCGCATCCATTGCAGGTTGCCGTCGAGGTCGAGGCAGATTACGTCATTGCTCGAGAAGAATCCGAACACCCGCTTACCGTCGCTTGCCGGTGTCGGCGTGGCATTGCACATCTTGGGATGGCACAACGTGCGCCCCGTCGCCCAGAACTGGCGTTCCCAGACTTTCTTCCCCGTGGCGACGTCAAAACACAACAGGTGCAGCCGGTCCTGCTGGTAACCGCTGCTTGCTGTCAGGAATACCTTGTCGCCGACGACGATCGGCCCCGATAACCCGCGCCCCGGCAGCTCGGCCGACCAGGCGATGTTGTCGCTGATCGTGGTCGGGACGTTCGTGTCGGCCGCAACCCCCGACGAATCCTGCCCGCGGAATTGCGGCCAGTTCGCCCCGGTAAGGAGTCCGCACGCGACAAGGCTCACCGACAGAAAAATCGCACGACGTATCATTGAAAGCTCCCTGCCTTGTAAGTTGTCGTATCGTTTAACCCGGAGTCGGGCACCGCCGCGACGAGCGGTGGTCCGACGGCGTTATTCGGCTGCATTCCTGGGAAACCGTCGCCGCTGGCTCCGGGTTAAACAAAAGCCCCGTTGTCGCGCTAATCTCCCCCCGATGTGGCGGCGGGCTTCGAGGGCTTGGCCCGATCGGCAGACAGAATCGCGGTGCCTGTCGCGTCGCACACGCGCAGTTGAAACTGCCAGCGCTGGGCCCATTCTTCAGTCTGTTCGTTCTGGCAGACCTTGATCAGGATCACGTTCTTTCCCGCTTTCAGGTTGCCCTGCATGCGGTATTGATCAAGACTCATCCCGCGATGATATTCTTCGCGAGCGAAAATCAGGTCGCCGTTCAGCCACACCTTCCACGAGTTGGGCGTCCCCAGCCGAAAATCGACGGCGTGCGCCTTGTCGCTCTGGAATTCGGTTGTGGCGTAGGCGACGGACCCTTTGAACGGCCCCAGAACCTTGGCCAGATCGACGATACCGTATTCATTCTCGGTCGTGTGTTCGACCCAGACGATCTCCTTGTCTTCTTTGCCGGTGTATTTGGCCTTCACGTCGAGCTGTTTCTCGGGGGGATAGGCGATCGCGAGGCCTTTCTTTTCGGTGTTGTCGAACGGGGCGACGAGCCGCCAGCTCAACAGGAACCCGAAATGCGCCGGCAGGTCGACTTTCTCACCGAGTCCTTCAAGCTGCTTCTTGATCGCCTGCACCTGGTCGTCGTCGCGGGCGCCTTCCAGTGCCTGCGCCAGGACCTTGCGGGCTTCGTCTTTCTGGGCCGCTTCCGCTTTCCCGTCGGCGAGCAGTTTCGTACCTGCATCGATCAGCCGCGCGACGGCGTCGCGGCGCAGCTCCACGCTGGGGTCGTTGATCATCCGGGGAATGAGCCGGTCTGGGGCCTGAGGATCGACGCGCGTCAAGAGCTCATACGCCAGGCGCCGGGCGTGGGGATCGTGTTTCGTTTCCAGCAGAAACTTCTCGACCTCGGCAGCGGGGAGCTTACCGCCTGCCGCGAGCGTGCGCTCGGCGATCGTCTCGACGGCGCTGCGCAGATAGTTAGCCGCGAGCGGATTGGCGCCGTCGAATGCCGCAAAAATTGCCGGCAGATCGCCTGGTTTCGCGGCGGCCAGCTCGCGCCACGCCGCCGTGGCCTCTTTATTTCCCTTGCCTTCGGCCTCGACGGCGCGAACGGCGCGAATCGACGCGGCGAGGTCAGCCGCCTGGGCCGAATTCGCACGCGAGACTGCCAATGCCACCCCGAATACTGCCGCGATGATCATCCGCTGCATGAAAAGTCCCTCGAAATATCCTGTCGATCCGCAAGTTTCCGCGAGGACCAGCATTCTAGCTGCCGGTGAAACGCGCGAACAAGCGTGGCGAGGCTTACTGCGCGGGACCGGCGGGATCGCGGGGAGCGAACAGCGGCGAGCGCACGATGCGCAGCCGGTTCAGCCAGTATCGAGCCAGAACTCCCAGCGTCGACAGCCCGTACTTCAGACTGCGGCGGAAATTGATGCTCGAAGCCTCTGCAAAGTAGCGCACGGGGACGGGGATGTCTCCCAGCTTGAAGCCGAACGAGACGGCCTGCGCCAGAAACTGGCTGTCAAACACGAAATCGTTGGAATTGCGCTCGAAGGGAATTGTTTCGAGCACTTTCCGGGTGTACGCGCGAAAGCCGCTGTGAAAGTCTCCCAGGTTCTGGCCCAAAGCGACATTCTCGACGATTGTCAGCAGCCGGTTCGAGATGTACTTGTAAACCGGCATGCCCCCAGCCAGCGTCTCGGCCCGCGTGCGGATGCGCGACCCCAGCACACAGTCACAGATCCCCAGCCGCAGGATTTCGACCGCGACCGGAATCAACCGGCTGTCGTACTGGTAATCGGGGTGAATCATCACGATGAAGTCGGCCCCCGAGTCGAGCGCCCGGCGGTAGCACGTTTTCTGATTGCCGCCGTAGCCGGTGTTCCGCTCATGCACGATCACCGTCAGGCCCAGCTCACGGGCGACTGCCACGGTGTCGTCGCGGCTGCAATCGTCGACCAGCACGATCTCGTCGACCGACCCGGGAGGAATGTCCCCCACGGTCCGCCTTAGCGTGGCAGCCGCGTTGTATGCCGGCATCACGGCGACCGTGCGGAAATTCTCCAGCGCGGGGGCGGGAATGAACTCGTCCATGACATCGGTCGCGGCGGAATGAAAATTCATGGCTACGCCCGATTCTACGAACGCCGGGCCGGGCGCGTCGAACGAAATCCGGACAAATCGCAGGCAGTTTGATCCGCAAACACGACCCACACCATAAGATCGGTAAACTCGATCCGCCGAAAGCCGGCCCAAGCCGCAAACGAAGCAAGAATTGGGCCACGGATGAAACACGGATCAAACACGGATTGACGAGGTTTGTTTCGTATCCGTGTTTGATCCGTGTTTCATCCGTGGCTAAGTTGATTTCAGTACGTCCGCCAACTCTCGATGTCCGTCTTTCACCGATTACGGGTCGGTGGCTACAATTCCGAGATGGGCAATCGACGACGCTCAATGATTTTCGACTCTGTGATCAGGGTGCTGTCGCTGATCGTTGCCGCCGGCGGGGTTCATCTTACGGCCGACTTTTCGCGATCCGAGCCGCCGATTGCCACAGGGAAACCCAGGCCGCAGATCGTGAAGCCGACTGAAGTGGAAGTCCGCTCCGCGGCCGATGCGGTCCGTCCGCTGCATGTGAAAATGGAAAAGCCCGGACCGAGCGACTGGCTTGCCAACCACAAAGAAGCAGGCCAGACGTTTGCCCAGTATCAGCAGCGGCACAAGCAGCGAATCTGCAACAGGTTCCAGACCATGTACGTGCAGCCTTTAGGCGCGTTTACCGAGACTCAGAAAAAGCTGCGCGAGGAGACTGCGGAATTCCTGGGCCGGTTTTACGGGATGCCGGTCAAAACGCTCGGCCCGCTCTCGTTCGAGAATCTCCCGGAACGGGCTCAGAGACTTCGCTCGGACGGCGAAACGACGCAGGTGCTGACGCACTACCTGCTCGACGACGTGCTCAGAGCGCGCCGCCCGAAGGATGCCGTCGCCGTGCTGGGACTCACCGCCAGCGACCTGTGGCCCGGCGAAGGCTGGAACTTTGTTTTCGGCCAGGCCTCACTCACCGAGCGCGTGGGCGTCTGGTCGATTCATCGGTACGGCAACCCGGACGCCGGCGAGGATGAATACAAACTCTGCCTGCGGCGCACGCTGAAAGTCGCTGTCCACGAAACGGGGCACATGCTCGGCATCGATCACTGCACCGCCTACCAGTGCGGCATGAACGGCTCGAACCACCTGGCCGAATCCGACCGCCAGCCGCTCGAATTCTGTCCCGAATGCCAGTCGAAATTGTGGTGGACGTGCGGCTACGCGCCGCTGCCGCGCTATCGCAAGCTGCTCGAATACACCGAGGCGCGCGGCCTCGACGAAGAAGGCGCCCACTGGCGCCAGGCGATCGACAAGATCGATCCGCCGAAAGTCAGCCGCCAGCCAAAATCCAAGAGTGAGTAGGGGCGCGGATGAAACCCAGCCGGGCCTTCGGTCGGAACCAAAACAGGAGGTCCACGAAACACACGAAAGACGAGACGGGAGGACAGGAAAATGGTGGACAGGAAAATTGGTTTTCGGCCTGCAGTTGCAATCTGGCCAACGCAGGCCGGACGACGATTTTCCTGTCCTTCATTTTCCTGTCCTATTCTTTTCCTCCTTTCCTCTCTGTGGGATTGACGAGTTTTGTTTTGTATCCGTGTTTTATCCGTGGCTATATTATTCTCATTCGAATTCCGCGGGTTCACGTACTGCCATCACGATTGGATTTCAGAATCATGAAGTTCGCCCTCTCCTCAAGTCTTTTGTCTGTCGGTTGCATCGCGTTTTTGGCCCTGGCGTCGCCGGCCGATGAACCGAAATCGGCAGGGTATCGGCTGCTGGCGTCGGACAAGGGGTGGGTCGCCATTGTCAGCGCCAAGGGGGAAGTTGAATGGAAGACGCCAACCAATGCTGACGTTCACGATCTGTGGCAGCTCCCAGAAGGAAACGTGTTGTTTTTGTACGGCCCGGCGATGGTCGTCGAAATGAATCGCGCCCATCAAATAATCTGGGAATACGAGGCCAAACCAAAAAATGCCCAGGTGCCGCGCGTGGAAGTGCACGCCTTCCAGCGGCTGGCCGACGGCACGACGATGATCGCGGAGAGCGGCAACGCCCGGATCGTCGAAGTCGACCGCGCCGGCAAGATCGTCCATGAGGTCCCCCTCACGCTCGACAAGCCCGATCCGCATCGCGACACGCGCATGGTCCGCAAGCTGGATAACGGGAATTATCTCGTCTGTCACGAAGGGGATGGCAAAGTCCGTGAATACGACCGGCAGGGAAAAGTCGTGTGGAGCTACACGCTCGACCTGGGCGGCCGACCGCGCTCAAACGGGCACGGACCGGAGGGGCATGGCACCGAAGTCTACGGCGCCGTACGCCTCAAGAACGGCAATACACTGATCGCCGGCGGCAACAACAACCGCGTGCTCGAAGTCTCGCCTGAAGGGAAGATCGTGTGGAGCCTCGACCAGCGCGAACTGCCCGGCATCACGCTGGCCTGGGTCACAACGCTGCACGCCCTCCCGAACGGCAACATCATCGTCGGCAACTGCCACGCCGGTCCGGAGAATCCCCAGCTCTTCGAGGTGACCCGCGACAAGAAAGTCGTCTGGTCATTCCGTGACTTCAAGACCTTCGGCAACGGTCTGGCATCCGCCCACGTCCTGGGCCTCCCCGAAGGCACCCGCCGCTGAGTTGTCCATCTCTGAAATATCTTGAGGGTTGGAAGACAAGGAGACAAGGAGAGGGGGAGACAAGGAGAAGTCGACTGAGATGAACAATGCACCCGACGACTGGCTCCGACCACTATTTCGCCAGCCGGGAGGCCGGCCGCTGCTGTTTTACGTCGTTTACGGACAATTCGAGACGTTGGAGCACCTCTCACAAAGCAAGTACCGATCCCAGGGGATTCCATCGGGATTTGAGCTGATGCGCTACGGCGCCGGCACGCACGATGATGTTCTTGCGCGATTCCAAGATGGCTACATGTGGCAAGAGCTTCTCAAAGAGAATAGCGCCCTGGCAGATCGAGTCGTTGAATCAAAAGAGTGCCTGATCCTCTGTGGCGAAATCGACGATTGCGAGAATTTGAACTACCTCCGCGACAACGTGGGGCTGCTGACGTTCCTGCTCGATCAGGGCGGCGTCACCGTCTACGATCCGTTCATCCTGAAATGGTGGGAGCCCAAGGAGTGGCGTGCTCGAATTTTCGATCCCGCCGGCCCGGTGCCACGCCATCATGTTGTCGTCCTGACGTCGGCTGAAGACAAACCGGGGATGATTTGGTTTCACACGCGCGGCCTGCGGAAATTCGGCCGGCCAGAGCTGTCGATTCACCATGTACCTGCCACGCACAGAGAAGCCGTCATCGACCTGTGTGAGCGATTCATCGAACTGCAGGCGTTCGGGGGAGTGATCGATGAGGATCAGGAAATCCGCATGAAGTGCCTTCCGCAGGGTATGACTTGTCATCACGCCGGCGACCTGGATGACCCGGATTTCAATAATGTCCACGTTGAAATCAAATGGCCGTGATCCGACCGGCCGCTCCTGCGTTTTCATCGTTGGAGCCGGCGAATGGTCGGCTGGTGAATGCCGGGTCACACCCAGCGAGGTTCCGTTTGCTCGCCGAAAGCTCGGATCACCTGCGGCGTTCGTCACGGCGGTTTGCCGTGCGCGACAGCCTGGCGCTGTGGCTTCTGCGCCGCAGATTTCCTCGGCTCTCTGTTCTTACAGCCATCGCACTCAGTGCTGCGATCGGACTGGGTTTGTCGATCGCACTATACAACGGCTGGCTGTTCGCGATGTGGATTCGTTTTCCTCTCGCAGCCGCCTCATCGGGCGTCGTGTTTACGATCTTCATGGGACTCTTTGCCCTTCGAACGGCCCGACTGGTTGAAGAAGGTCGTGAAGAAGTCCGGCGGAATGCGTTTCGCTTGCAATTCCACCGAAACGACGCGGAATTGCCCGATGCGACCCGGATCATGGAAAACATTGCCGATTCTGCGCGCGAAGCCGGGAACCAGGACTTCGATCCGCGTGCGCTCCAGGCCTATCTGCTGTTCATGTTGTCCATGACGGTCATTCTCATCTGCGTGTACTTCGTCTGGATGGCCCCCGTTCTGCTGGCCGACGTTGTGGTCGAGGGATCGCTGGTCGCGTGGCTGTACCGGCCGGCGTTTCGCACCCCCGAATCCGGATGGCTGTCCGCCGTGGTCGAGAAAACCGCAATTCCGGCACTCGTCTTGGCGCTGGCCTTCGCCGCGACTGGCCTGGGTTTTCAACTTTACGCTCCACAGGCGACGACGGTCGCCGAAGTCTGGCAACACGCCTTGCAGCAACGCAACCTCGCCGCCGCCCAGGCCGCCGGCGCGCGCCGATAGTTCGTAGTCCCGCCTTAAGGCAGTCGTCAATCGCGCGGGCCTCGTCGCGGTTGCGCTGTGGCGTGTAACGGCTTGACGTTAGACTGGAATAGGACTGCGTTTGGATCGGATTGCTCGCCGGAAGCGGCTCGACGACCGCCTGAAGGCGGTACTACGAGCTTTTCGAGGTGCCGCCATGACACTCACTGCCTGCCCGACCGAAGACACGCTGCGCGACTTTGCCGTTGGGAAGGCGGGAAGCGCGGAATGGGAATCGACGGCGCAGCACATCGAGGAATGTCCCGCCTGCCAGGCGCGCTGTGAACAACTCGACCGCGAGCGAGACGAGCTGCTGCAGCACCTGCAGCGCGTCGGGACTGCGTCGCGATCGGGGGAATCACGCCTGCGTTCTGCCGACGAGCGCGCCGCCATTGAGGCCTCCAGCCGGTTCGATTCGGCCCGCTGGCGAGTTGCGGCCGACGCGGGGCGCGATCTGGCCCACCGGCTGCTGGAGGGGCCCGTCCTGCTCGACCGGTTCGAGTTGCGCTCGGAACTGGGAGTGGGCTCGTTCGGGTACGTGTTCCAGGCGTGGGACTCGCGGCTCGAACGCGTCGTGGCCCTCAAGGTCCAGCGGGCCGGAAGCCTGGCTTCGCACGAAGACGTCGAGCGTTTTCTGCGCGAAGCCCGCAGCGCGGCGCAGCTCAAGCACCCGGCAATCGTCTCGCTGTACGAGACGGGGCAGACGGCCGACGGCGTCTGGTACCTCGTCTGCGAATACGTCGGCGGATCAACGCTCGAAGAACGGCTCAAAGCCGGGCCGCTCGATTCGCAACAGGCCGCCGCCACCGCCGCCGAGCTGGCCGACGCCCTGCAATACGCGCACGAGCACGGAGTCGTGCACCGCGACATCAAACCGTCGAACATCATCATTGACGGCGAAGGTCGCGCCCACCTGATGGATTTTGGCCTGGCGAAGCGCGACACCGGAGAATTGACGATGACCTCCGACGGCCGCGTGATGGGGACCCCGGCCTACATGTCCCCCGAGCAGGCCGGCGGAACGTCGCACGAGGTCGACGCCCGCAGCGACATCTACAGCCTGGGAGTCGTGTTGTACGAGATGCTCTCGGGCGAGCGTCCCTTCCACGGCAACCGGCGGCTCTTGTTGCTGCAGGTGCTGGAAGACGAGCCGCGCGCGCCACACCGGATCAGGCCCGGCATTCCGCGAGACCTCGAGATCATTTGTCTCAAGGCGATGAACAAGGCCCCGTCGCGTCGGTATCAGGCGGCGCGCGAAATGGCAGACGACCTGCAGCGGTTTCGGCAGGGGCAGCCGATTCTGGCGCGGCCCCAGGGGCCGTTCGAGCGAATCGTGCGCTGGGGCCGGCGGTATCCGCTTGCCGTCAGCGTGCTGGTGGCTGTGCTGGCCGGATCGGCAGCCGGGCTGTGGCACCTGTCAAGCCTGTCGGAGTATTTCGTGCGGCAGACGGCCCTCGAAAGCGCGCGGCTCGAAACGAAAATGCTCGATGAAGTCTGGCGATTCTACAGCGAAGAAATTTCCGACATCGACCCAAAATTGACGGGCGTGACGATTACCGAGAATTATCGGACGGTGCACCCGGCCCTGCCGCTGCCGGCGTCGTTCGCCATCGACCTGGGGGAACGCATCAGCCGCCGCAACCCGGGGATGGAAGTTCGCGTCTTCAGCCGGTATCCGTGGCCGGGCCGCAAAGATGGAGGGCCGCAGGACGGTTTCGACCGCACGGCACTCGCCTGGCTGGAGCAGAACGCCAGGCCGGAGGACGATCCGCCGCGCGAATTTTCGGAGTTCACGGCCGACAACGACAAACGGCGGTTGCTGTACTATACGGCGCGGCACATGGAGAAAAGCTGCATCGGTTGTCACAATCATCCGGACAGCCGCAGTCCCAAGAAAGACTGGAAGGAAGGGGACGTGGTTGGGGTGATGAAGATCGTGCGGCCCCTCGATCGCGAAATCGCCAATACGCAGGCCGGGTTGCGCGGTGCGCTGCGCCTGATGGCGACAATCGCCGCGCTGTTCGTGCTGGCGAGTATCGCGGTGTCAGTCGTCTCGCAGCGCCGGCGGAAGGCGGCCGTCGTATGACGGAGAGCGCGAAATCGAACGACCGCCTGCAGGCCGGCGGATCCACGTCGCGAAGCCTGCTGGCAGACGCGCGCCTGGCCGATCCCGAGGCGTGGGAAAGGCTGTCCCGATTGTATGCGCCGCTGGTGGCGTTCTGGTGCCGGCGCTGGGGAGTGCCGGATCAGGACATTGTCGACCTGCTGCAGGAGGTATTCGCCGCGGTCGCTGGCCATCTCGCCCGGTTCCGAAAAGAGCGCCCGGAAGACACGTTTCGAGGCTGGCTGCTGACGATCGCCCGCAAC
This sequence comes from Planctomycetia bacterium, assembly GCA_016200145.1. Taxonomy (GTDB): domain Bacteria; phylum Planctomycetota; class Planctomycetia; order Planctomycetales; family Planctomycetaceae; genus JACQFH01. The sequence goes on from JACQFH010000597.1 coordinate 17,964, forward strand.
AAGACGCGCGACTACCTGCGGCGCCGCAGCGAGGAGCCGGCCGGCGCCGGTGGGACCGAGGCTTCCCTGCGGATGCAGCAGGTCCTCGATCCGCATGCCGACGAGCTCAAATCCGACGACGCCGACGACGCGATCTTCGACGCCGTGCTGCGGAACGCGCTCGACGCGATCCGCGGGGATTTCCACGAGCAGACGTGGCGTGCGTTCTGGGGCGTGGTCGTCGAAGGGCGGGCCACCGCCGATGTCGCCGCCGATCTCGGCATGCGGCCGGGAACCGTCCGCGTCGCCAAGTCGCGCGTGCTGCTCCGCCTGCGCCTCGAACTGGGCGACGCAAGGGAATAGCTGTTGGAGTTCAGGCTTCAGCAATTCGCATTTTGGGATGAATCCCGGGGGGATTTTCGCTATGCTGGCTTGTCTGACCGAATGACATGCCTTCCAGGCATGCGAAGTCCGACGATCAGAGGGCCGTGATGACCGATCGTGACGTTCTGAGAACGACGCCTGCGCGGTTCGGCGTCGCAGAGACCGTAATCACAGCGCCGGAAACATCGGTGTCTCCGGGGTCGTTTGCCAAAGAGCAGTTGATCGTCGCGATCCTGGCCCTGCAACATGATTTCTTGACCCGCGATCAGTTCTTTTCCGCGTTCGACGCCTGGGTCGCCGACAAATCGCGGATGATGGTCGATATCATGGTCGACCAGGGATTTCTGGACGCAACCCGCCGCGACACCCTGCAACTGATCGCGGAATCGTTTCGCAACAGGCAGGCGGGCAATGTCGAGTCGCGCGATGCCCCGCTGGCGCCGGATCGGCAAATCCAATTTGAAGCGCCCGGAAAACGTCCTCAGCCTGAAGTGCTGACGCGCGTCGATTCGCTGCAGACCTGCTTGCCTCAAGAGGGCGATTCCCTCCCGTTTGAGTCCTTTGCTCAAGACAATCCACAGGACGTGCTGGGCCGATTCCGCGTCGTGCGATCGCACGCCCGCGGCGGACTGGGGATCGTCTCGGTGGCCCTCGATCAGGACCTGAACCGGGAAGTGGCGCTCAAGCAATTGGTCACGCAGCGGGCGGATGACGCCGATTGCCGCGGCCGGTTTCTGCTGGAAGCCGAGATTACCGGCAGGCTGGAACATCCGGGGATTGTCCCCGTTTATGCCCTGGGGGAGGGGCCCGATGGGCGTCCGTACTACGCCATGCGGTTCGTCCAGGGAGACACGCTGCAGGAGGCGATCGAAGACTTCCACCGCCCTGACCATCCCAATCGACAGCTCGCCGGCGCCAGGCAACTGGCCCTCTCGCAACTGCTGGGCCGCTTTATCGACGTCTGTAACGCGCTCGACTATGCGCACAGCCGCGGCGTCCTGCACCGCGACGTGAAACCCCGCAATATTCTGGTGGGGAAATACGGCGAAACCCTGATCGTCGACTGGGGCCTG
>JACQFH010000598.1 GCA_016200145.1 Planctomycetia bacterium
GAACAGGTCTTCGCGGAAGCCACCCTGGGCGACCAACTCCTGCAGGTTGCGATTGGTGGCGCAGATCACGCGGATGTCGACGTGAAACGCGTCGTTCTCGCCGACGCGCCGCACTTCGCCCGATTCGAGGACGCGCAACAGCTTCACCTGCATCCCCTTGTCGAGCTCGCCCAGCTCGTCGAGGAACAGCGTGCCGCCGTTGGCGACTTCGATCAGCCCTTTGCGGGGCGTGTCGGCCCCCGTGAAGGCCCCTTTGCGGTGTCCGAACAGTTCGCTTTCGACGAGGTTCTCAGGAAGCGCGCCGCAGTTGACGGCGACGAACGGCATCTCGGCGCGGCGGCTGAGCTCGTGAATGCGGCGGGCGACGAGCTCTTTACCGGTGCCCGTCTCGCCCAGAATCAGCACGTTGGAATCGGTGGGGGCGATCCGCTCGATGAGCTTCTTGACGCGCTGCATCGAGGGCGTGTTGCCCACGATGTCGGGGCTGCCTTCGAAGGCTTTCAGTCGCGATTCCAGCGCGATGGCCTTGTGCTTGAGTGCCCGCTTGTCGGCGACGCGCTGCAAAACGCTGGCGATCAGGGCCAGCTTGGTGGGTTTCGTGAGAAAATCATAGACACCGCGGCGGAGCGCCTGGATGGCGTCTTCGATGTTGCCGTGGCCGGTGCTGATGATGACTTCGGTTTCGGGCGAGACGGCGCGGAGCTGGGTGACGACGTCCCAGCCCGAGATGCCGGGCATCCGCAGGTCGACGATGGCGGCGTCGAACGTGTTCTTTTCGATGGCCGTGAGGGCCGCCTGGCCGTCTTCGCAGATCGTGGCTTCGTGCCCCATGCGGGGGAGCTCGATGCGCATCACGTCGCGGATGGGCGCTTCGTCATCGACGAACAGGACGCGCAGCTTGTTCAGTGCAGACTGGCTCAACCACAACCTCCTTGTTGCCCGCCGGGGATGTCGTATCCCCCCCGCGACCGACTCACTCACGCACCCGCGCCGACCTGGGGGCCGGCAGGGGTGCGGGATGTTAGCAGGAGCGCCGCTTTAGGTGAACAGCGAATTCCGCGCGAAATTCGCAGAAAAGTCAGGCCGCGGCGCGATCGGCCCGCGCCTGGCGGGGGAGCCGGACGACGAACCGGCTGCCCCGGCCCGGCCCCGCGCTCGCGGGAGAGATCGTCCCGCCGTGCTGGCTGACGATCCGGTGGCTGATCGACAGCCCCAGCCCGGTCCCCTGGCCTACCGTCTTGCGCGTGAAGAAGGGTTCGAACAGGTTTTCGATGACTTCAACCGTCATGCCACACCCGTCGTCGACGAACTCCAGAACCACCTCGTCGGTCTGCTGCTGCACGGTGATTTTCAGCGTTCCGCCGCGCTCGACCGCATCCAGGCCGTTCGCCACCAGATTCAGGATGACCTGCTTGATTTCCGGGCCGTTGACCTCGGCCACGCACGGGCCGGGCGGGGCGTATTCGATCTTCTTCTCGCGATACTTCGAAAGGTGCTGCACCATCGCCACGACTTCGGCCACAAGCTGCGCGACGTCGTTCGGCTCGCGCACGGCGTCGCGTCCGCGGGCGAAGTCGAGCAGGCGCTCGGTGATTTCGCGGCAGCGGAACGACTCGGTCTGAATCAACTGCAGGTACTGCCGTACGACCTGGGCCTCGGCCGGGTCGAGGGCCGCGATGTGCTCGAGGATGCGGCCTTCGAGCGATTCGCTCGCCATGGCAATCGCCGACAGGGGATTGTTGATCTCGTGGGCGACGCCGGCGGCGAGAAAGCCGACGCCGGCCAAGCGCTCAGACTGCACGAGCTGCCGGCTGCGTTCCTGGACCTGGCTGTCGAGATTGGCGGCAATTTCCTGGAAGCGGCCGGTCATCTTGTTGAAGGCGTCGGCCAGCTCGGCCATCTCGTCGCGGGTTTTCAAGTTCACGCGGTAACTGAAATCCCCCTGGGCGACGCGACGCGCGCCCTGGTGCAGCTTGCGGATGGGATCGAAGATCCAGACGTAACCCGATTGCAGCCAGCCGAGAAACAGGATGACGACGACTGCCGAGGCCGCGGCCATGGCCGTCAGAGCCGAACTGTAGACGCGGCGCGCGAGGACCAGTTTACTTTCGACGTCTTCGACCGGGTCGGGGATCTGCTTGGCGAAGCTCCGCATCAGCCGCGCCTCCTTTTTCATTTTTTTCAGCGTGGCCTTGCGCGTGGCGCTGTCGGCGAGTTCGTCGTTGAGCTGATCGAGGCGGGCCAGCGACTCGCCGTATCCTTCGATCAGCTTGACGGTGACCAGGCGCTGCCCCATCCACACGGGGCCGGGAGGCAGTTTTTCTGATCGTCGGCGAAACTGATCGGATTCGTGCCGGGCTTTGTCGATCAGGGCGCCCAGTTGCGTCTGCTGAAAGGCGGTGTCGGCATCGCTGCGCGAGGGCCAGCGGTCGATCAGATCGAACAGTTCGATGGCGGCAGCGACCAGCCCGGCCGGGTGGGGCGCCTGTGTCAGGTCGAACGTCACGTCATCGACGACGGCACGGTTGGTGATGAGCGCCCAGATGCCGCTCGCCGAGAGGATCAGCAGCATGCCCAGCACGAGACCGGCGCCCAGCAGCAGTTTGCGTCGAATCGTTCTGGTAAACAGCACCTGGACCTCCTTGTCCGGGCCGGAGTCTAGCAGCCGGGGGAGATTTCGAGCAATATCGGAGTGCTGGCCAAGGGTGGACAGTCGAAGATGGAGGATCGCGGAGGATTTGTCCGTCGCTATCTTCGATCCTCCATCCTCCATCCTCGACTTACTTTCCTTCCGGCGCCTCCTCGGCCTTCGAATCGTCGGGTTTCGTCGCCGTCGCGCCCTTCCCCCAGCGGAGCAACTGGTCGCGGTGCTTGCGCAGCAGGTGGATGCCCCCCATCAGCACGTGAATGGCCCGCGCGAAGTCCCGCAGAGATTCCTGGTAGCGGCGCTCGGAGAGGGCCGTTTTCGCCGACTGGTAGACCCGGTTGTGCTCGGTCCATTCGATCGACCAGCCTTCCTCGACGGCGCTGCGCTGCAGGTTGTATTCGAGGTTGGCCAGCTCGGTCACGAATTCGGGATTGATCCGGGCCGACGCCGTGCGGTACGGCGTGCCCGGGGTCATTTCGGGCAGGGCGCCCAGCGCGCGCTCGCGGCGGCGCGCACGCAGCCAGGCCAGCACGAGCAAGACAAAACCGATGATCCCGGCTGCTTCAAGCAGCACGCCCTCCACGAAGCGTTCAAAAAATCCCAGCGTATTCCCCACGATGAACAGCATGCCGGCCAGGAAGATGCCGATCAGCCAGCTCCATCCGAACCGGCTCTCGGCCACCGCATCAGGCTCGACGTCCACTTCCGCAGCGATCTCCGTCGGAATCGGGCCGACGCGCACGATGATCACCGTAATGTTGTCGGGCCCCCCACGCAGGTTGGCCAGATCGACGAGCAACCGGCACGCTTCCGCCGGCGAAAGCTCGCGGCAGGCAATCCCGATTTCCTCGTCGCTGACCAGCCCGGTCAGCCCGTCGCTGCACAGCACATACACATCGTTGGGGCGCGTCGCATAAGGGCCCTCCACGTCGACCTGCACCACCGCTTGCGGGCCCAGGCTGCGGGTGATGACGTTGCGCGGCTCGCGCCGAAAAATCTCTTCGGGCGACATCTTGCCCTGCCGCAGCAGCTCCCATTGCAGGCTATGGTCGAAGGTGAGCTGCTCGATGCGGTCGGCGCGCACGCGATAGGCACGGCTGTCGCCCACGTGGGCCACGACGGCGCCTTTGGGATAGAGCACGAGCGACGTGCAGGTGGTACCCATCCGCGTGAAGTCGCGGTTCATCTCGCCGCGGGCGTTGATCGTCGCATTGCCCGCCAGAACCGCCGCCTTCAGCGCTTCGGGCGGCTCGACATTCTGCGTTTTCTGGTACGTGTGGGGGATGGTGTCGGCGGCGATTTTGCTGGCCAGCTCGCCGACCGCGTGCCCTCCCATGCCGTCGGCAACCAGGAACAAGTGGCCGCGGCGCGACCACTCTTCGCGATCGGGCGCGATCTGGACGGCGTACGAATCCTGATTGTTGCGGCGGCGAAACCCAATGTCACTGAGAGCGGCATACTCGACTTTCTGCTCCCAGAGCATTACACACTCCACCCGCCCGGCGCCGGCTGATTCGTCTGCTGCGAGGCTTTCGCAGTCTATTCCTCGAATTATACCGAGTTTTGGGGGGTGGGAACTCCCCTTGGCAGGAATTCCGGGTGCGACTAGAATTCGCCTCCTTTCTCACCCGGCGCCCACCCGGACACGCGTTACCAGCCCAACGGCCGCACCTGTCGCATCTTCCGGTTCTTCGATTCGACCGGATCAATTCTCCATGACAATCGAGACCGACACGACGCCTCCGACATCTCCCCCACTTAACAAGGGGGGGGAAGGGGCGGTGTCGTCAACTCGTGAACGCGGCTTCCGCGCGCGCCGAACTCTCTGGCCGGTCGTCCTCCTCCTGCTGTCATGCCTGGCTTCGAGCGGCTGCATGCACCGCCGGCTGACGATTCGATCGGACCCGCCCGGGGCCGCCGTGATGGTCGACGGAGTTGAAGTGGGATACACGCCCGCCTCGATCGACTACACGTACTACGGCACGCGGGAAATCACGCTCACGAAAGAGGGCTACAAGACGCTGACGACGCCAATCAAACTGTCGACGCCGTGGTACGAAGTGTTTCCGCTGGAGTTCGTCACCGAAAACTTCGCGCTGACGAAGATCAACGACCGGCGGGAAATCACGTACGCCATGACTCGCGAGAACCTCGAGCCGTCGCAAAACGTCGAGAACCGCGCCAACAACCTGCGCTCCGAAGCCCTGCGCTCCGAAATCGCGCCGTAGCGGAACTCGCGAGAATTCGGGCTTCTGGGCGCAACAATGATTTGCTCCCCTTTGCCGCTCAATCGGACCGCGTCCGCCAGTAGCCAGGGCGTCGCTTCACGTGGGCTATCGCGACCACCAACACGCCGTTATCGACGATTCGGTAGACGACGCGAAACGGAAACGTCTTAACCGGGCACTCCCGATGCACACCGTCTGCACTGCCGAATTGCGTTGGATTTACAGCAACGTTCACCAGCGCTGCATCGACCGCACCTGCAAATCGCGCTGCCGCATTCACACTTCGTTCAGCATACCAATCGAACGATTCGTCGAAATCGCGGCGGGCGCCGGGCAAATATTCAACGGGCGGCATCCGGAATCGTCACGCCGGCTCGGCGCAACGCCTCGGCCCTGATCTGTTCCCACGAGACTGTTTGTGCCGATCCGGAATCGTATTCGGCCGACCGTCGCTGAATCTCAGCGGTCCATTCGTCAGATAATGGCGGAAGTGAGTTGGCAGGCAGCGTATCCCAGATCGCATCGATCAATTGAATTCGATCCGCGACGGGCAATTGTGCAGCCTCTGTAAGTAAACTCTCGTAGGTTGGCATAGCAGTTCCTCTGGCATGGATTTTACCGACCAAACATGTTTCGGTCCAACGAGGTCGCCTTTTAGCGTGATCGATGACCAAGTGTCTGGCATTCATTCTCTAGCACGACGGTTATCAAAGAGCTGCGTCCCCTTTGCCGACCCCCAAGACGCTGACGACGCCGATCAAGCTGTCGACGCCCTGGTACGAAGTGTTTCCGCTGGAATTCGTCACCGAGAATTTCGCGATGACGAAAATCAACGACCGGCGGGAAATCACCTACGCCATGACGCGCGAGAACCTCGAGCCGTCGCAAAACGTCGAGAACCGCGCCAACAACCTGCGCTCCGAAGCCCTGCGCTCCGAAATCGCGCCGTAGCGGAACTCGCGAGAATTCCACTCCACGCGCCGTAGCGGAAATCGTGAGATTTCCGATCCACGCCCCTTGCCGGTCGTTGAGTTCCTGAAATAATTTAAATTCAGGTTGCGCGCTGACCCTCGACAATATGGACTGTCGCGATTCTAATGAAACCCCGCGCCGGCCGCGCGCGGATTGATGGCCGCTTCGGGGCGAATCGCAGTCGCTCACGCGCAGGGCTGCCTGTTCGGGCCACGCGATTCACGACGCGAGAGAGAAAACGTGCACTCGCGCGCATGGGGCGCGCATTCCCAGCGCATGCTCGGCCCAAACTGGCGTTTTTGTGAAATTCGCGTTTTCAAAAATGAATAGTTCACAACTGATTTACAGAAAGCAGGTTGCGTTCGATTTGGTCCGCGAGAATCATTTTGTGCGCGGTGCGCCGCGAATCGGGCTCACTCCAAACGACGACGCAAGTCGCCATCCCGTCGGCGGATGCGGAACGAATGGCCGCGCGAACCGAAAATGCATTCTGGCAGATTATTCACGCTATATTTATTCGGAACTATGCACTTGCCGAAGCAAAACGAAAGCATAAGCGAGAATCAATATGATTCGGGTCGCGGATCAGCGCGCGAAGATCGCGGTCGCCAGACACGCGCCGGCCGCAGCGAAAGCCGCTGAGAAAAACATGACCATGCATCCGCTGGGATTGCTCTTAGCGGCCCGCATCCTGAACTTCTCGTTTTCCTTTTCGTTCTTCGGGAACGTTCGTCCCGCCAGAACCGGCCTTCCGGTATAGCCGCCCATGTCCCAGTTTAGGTGATTGAGATAGTAGACTACCTGCTGGCAAGCAGAGCACGTCGTTTGCCCGACTTTGGGCTTGTAGTCCGGCACCGGCGGCTTATCTAATTCGGCACCGCAGTAGGGGCATTTGAGCGACGTCATCGCCTACCCCTTCTTCGCGGGCTTCTTCCGCGCCTTCCCCTTCGGCTTACGACCCGGCATCGGCGTGTTCATCGCTATCCGCAGGGCTTCCTCGGGAGTGAGCGGGGCCAATGACAGCGCCTTCGCGCCAGTGCGATTAGGGTTAGTCTTGTCGCCCATGATCGGCTTCCAAACTTTTAGTATTGTTGAGAAATTAGTGACTTCATAAAATGGATGAAGCCCGCGATTCCGCCAAGAATCGGGGCTTCGTGTTCCAAGTTTTTTTGTTGCCCTACCTGATCGTCCAGTCTGGAAACTCTTCGATCGGGACCGTAAGGCACGACGCCCACGTTGCGCGCCGCAAGGATGATTGAACTGTAGTCGATCGGCCTGATTTCGTCAACACCGATTTTTCTCGGTTCTCGAACCACGGAAACGCAGTAAGCGTCGGCCACTCGGAGGGTTGGACCCCTTTGAAGTGAGTCGAAAATGCTGCCACCAGACTTATACAGGATGTACATTGACGAGACGGGAAGCCAGGGGATTTCAAAACATCCAAGCCCCGCTAACCGCCTGCTGTGCCTTATGGGCTGCATCGTCAGCAGGCGTCATTACGTCGATAAGTTCTTTCCCTGCCTTTCGGCCATCAAGGCTGAGTTCTTTGGCGAACGCACTGGCAATCCAGTCGTATTGCACAGATTCGAGATTGACCAGCGTTCGGGTCACTTCGCGGTTCTGAACGACAAGACCGTCCGCGACCGATTCAACAGGGCAATGGCGCAGTTTTACCGCGACCACGATTACGCGCTCATCTCCGTTGCAATCGACAAGCATGCGCACTCGCAGCGATACGGAAAAAATGCCTGGCATCCGTACCACTACTGCGCCAGACTTCTGTTCGAGCGATACTGCCTCTTTCTCAGGAAGCGTGGAGTAAAGGGCGATGCGGTAGCGGAATCGCGAAACGAATGCGACAACAAAGCACTCGAAGCAGAATGGCTCTCACAATTTAAGGGCGGCACGAAATACATCGGGAGCCACGTCACAACTTCAGTACTTATGGACGGTCAGCTAAACTTCAGGACGAAGGCCGACAATGTTGCCGGACTTCAACTCGCCGACATGCTGTTGCAGCCTGCGCTGGAGGAAATGCGCGTCGAACGGGGAGAGCGCAAGATGATTAAGAATTACGGCGATGTCCACATTTGCAGCGCGATTCGCGGAAAATGGGACTGCGCTGGCGATGGTAAGATTTGGGGCTATGGAAAGGTTTGGGTTCCGTAAACGCCACGACCCCGCATTTCTGCGAGGCCGCAACGCAACTACGCCTTAAGGCGCTATATGTCTGAATAATCGGCAGGTGACCGGAATTTGTCAAGCTGTTCCAGCAAATTACGTCGGCTTACGCCGATTTTTCACAAGGATTTTTATACAGCAGGCGCTTGCCCTCAGCCTGCTGTATTGCGACCTCCGTCCGTTCCGTGTCCGTCGTCTTGCGATGCGTCCACCGGAATCCGAATTCCGAGCAGTAGCGGTGCATGTGCTTCTTGCTCCACGAGTGATAAATGCCGTGGTGTCCGCGCTTCATTAACGCGAAGAACGATTCGCAAGAGTTCACGTGGACGACCAGCCCGTCGTCGCGCCGCCGGGCGTATTCATCAGTGCCGTGGTTTACCGTGTCGTGCTCCTTGAACCGCTGGCCCGGCTTGATGTAGGCCGAATGCTCATCCGTCATCAGGATGGCAGACTTGGAAACGTGCAGGTTCAGTTCCCTCCGCACGGTCTTAATCGTCACGTTCGGAACGGGCATGCTGACAGCCGCGCCGTCGCGCTGGACGAGAACCATGACCGGCTGTTTCTTCGTGCCGCGACCACGCTTGCCGCTGTTGCGCTTCGGCTTCCCGCCGATGTAGGTTTCGTCGGATTCGACAACGCCAGTCATCTTTTGTTGCACGGGCTGGCCTTCCATCGCACAGCGAATCCGGTGGCACATAAACCATGCCGTCCGATACGACCCAAGACCGAGATTGCGCTGCAACTGGAGGGCGCTCATTCCCTTTTTGCTGCTGCTGAGCATGTGAAACCCCATCGCCCACTTCACCAGCGGGATGTGGCTCGATTCCATGACCCCGCCGACAGTGACCGTGAACTGTCCCCGGCATTCCTTCGCGTTGCACTGGATCATTCCGGGCCGATGGGCTTCGCCCTTCAACCGCGTTACGTTCGTTCCCTGACAGTGCGGGCAAACCGGGTCGTTCGGCCAGCGGATGTTTTCCAGATATTCGCGGGCCTGTTCGTCGTTCATCTTGCCGATTTCTACGATGGTCATGGCGTGCTCCCTGTTGATTGCTGTCTGTAAATAGAGTATATACAGGCAGGAAGAACACGTCAATATAGTATTGACAAATTCCGCGCGGATTCTTAAGATTGTTTCATGGCCAAAACCGAACCAGAAGACCCCATCATGGAGGTCGTCCGCAAGCACCTGAAATCGTCGGAAATGACGTATCAGGCCCTGGGCGAGAAGATGGGTTATCCCCCGGAATCAGCTCGGCAGTCGGTGGCGCAGTTCCTTCGGGGCGGAGACCCGCGCGTGGGAACGATCAGGCGCTTTGCAAAGGCGTTTGGCGTGCCGATTTCTAAGCTATTCCGTTAGGACACAAAGACTTGCGACGATGTTCGCAAAAAAGCGTTTGACCGCATTGCGCACTCAGCCCTATAATGATGATGTAGGGGTGTGTGCTGGTCCTGACGAATCAACGATACGGTCATCCTGACCAGCGCCCCTACAGCGTCTACGGGATGGCCGTTTTCGTTTTGAGTGGGTGAGACCCCGCAAAGATGGCTCTGCAAGATGCAGGGCCGGGAGCGGGTAACAGGATGTGTCCCCAGGTGCCTCCGCAAAAGCCAACGCCCGGAGCAGCCTGAGCTGTTTCCGGGCGTTGTCGTTTTACGCTGAAGTTTCGCGGGTCAGTCCTGATTCCTAACTTGCAACGGTCCGGGATCAGGCTGGCTCGCTTTACGGTGGCAGTAGCTTAAGAGGCAAAGCGACAGATTCGTAATCTGTAGTAGGAGAGTTCAAGTCTCCCCTGCCACCCTTTTTTCAGCGTTCAACTTCTCAAAAAACGGCACTGGCCGCATGTTCATGCAGCCAGAAGACTTCGGTGCATTGTACAGTTGTAATCGGTCTTGACAATAGGCGTCGTGCACCACCCTCTCGGATTTTAGTACGCAAATCCTTGCGCCGCCGCGCATTCCGGAATTCCAGAATTATTTCCGCACCTGTTGCGCTGTACACCACTTGACGCGCGACACTGGCTCACGCATCGGTCTCCGCCGATGGGTTTGGCCGTGCTTCGGCAAGTGCATACTTCCGTATTTATTCAAAAAAGTCTGTCTGACCCTCGGCGGATCAACAAACGGCCCGTCGCGAAATGGAGACATCATCTGATGACAGCAGGAGGCCGTGCGAGCGCGGACTTCGCCGCGCGCGAGCCGCGGGAACGGCGGTCTCGTCGTACTTGCCACGAGTCCATTGGCCGAAGGCCAATAGAGCAGGAGAGCATTGGAGCAGGTGAGCAGGAGAAAAAAAACGGACGGCGGAATGCGAGTGTTGGGCTAACTCTCCTGCGGTCACCTGCTCACCTGATCCACTGATCAATTCGCTGTCTGCCCCACTCTCCTGCGGTCTACTCTCGACTTTCTACATGCTTGTTACGAACGGGAGAGAATGGAAAGTAGAAAAGCGGGGAATAGAAAGAGATGCCGTGCTCACAGCGACTTCTTCACGGGACGCGGATGGACTGCCGCCCTCACCCCGGCCCTCTCCCAGGGGGAGAGGGAGATGCTGGAGGCGCGGGGCGTGTCGTCTAGCTCGGGAAACTCATTCACCCGCCGGGTAAACCGGCGGGGGCCTCATGAATTCTGCTACATGAAAAGGGCGCGTGCGCGAGCTGGCTTACTTCAACCCCGAGTCCGGGTGCAGGGCGCCGCCGACGCCGATCTTTTCGGGGTGGCGGGCGATCTTGTCGAGGAATACGCGCAGGTCTTTGACGGCCGGCTCGAGGTTTCGCATCACGAGCTGCAGCGACGCCGCGGCCTCGTTCAGGTTGTGGTACAGTTGCGGGTCGCGCGCGAGCAGGCTCAGCGAGCCGTTTTCGCTGTTGATCGTTTTGGAAAACACGGCCATTTCGTGCAGCAGCGATTCGAGGCTGGCGATGCTGTTGTCGAGCCGCTCGGCAATCGCTCCGCTGCGCTGGGCCAGGGGGCCCGTGACTTCAGACAGGTTGGTGAGGGCCGCGTCGGCCTTGCTGACGGCGCTGCGCACGGCCCGGATCGTCTCCTGGGCCTCGTTCATCATCTTCGGCAGCGAGGCCATCGTGCGGCGGAAGTTTTCCTGCGTCTGGGGATCGGCGATCGTCTTGTTGACCCCCCGCATCGCGAGCGTGAACTGGTGCAGCGATTCGGCCGCGTGCTCGATCACCACGTCGATGTTGCCGCGGTGCGTGTCGGCCAGCGCATTGAGGTTGCTGCCCACCTTGCGCCATTCTTCGCTGGTGGCTGCGAATGATTCGAGGGTCTGGCTGGTTTTGGTTTCGATGCGGCCGATGATCTCGAACGGGTCGGCCGAGGGGGCGCCTTCGATACGATCGCCGGGCTTGAGCAGCTCTTTGCTCTTGCCGGGCGAAAACTCGAGCGTCGCGTCGCCGAGCAACGAGCGGGTGAGCATGGGCTCGGCATCTTTGCGGAGCAGGAACCGATCGCGGATTTCGACGGTCACATTGACGCCGCCTTTGGTGTCGTCGAACGCCACCGAACGCACCGAGCCGATCAGGATGCCATTCTTGCGGACGGGGGTGCCCCGCTCGACGCCCGGCGCCCGCTCGAAGTGCACGCCGATGGTGTAGTGCTTTTCCCACAGCCAGCGCATCTCGCCGAAGCGGAACACGAGCCCCGCGGCGGCGAGCCCCGCCGCGATGACCAGCAGGCCCACGCGGAATTGCAGTTGCCGTTCGGTCATGCTGAATCCTTCATTTGAGCGCCAGCTCCTGCAGGCGCTCGCCTGCCTGGCCGTGAACAAACTGGAAGACGCGCTGGTCGGCGGCCGAAAACACCGCCGCCGGGCTGCCGTCGAAGATGATCTGAGTTTCGTCGGGCCCCAAGCGCGGCAGAGGATAAAGCATGATCACCCGGTCGACGGTGCGGCCCACGGTGACCATGTCGTGCGTGATCACAATGCTGGTGATGGGCCGGCGGTCGCGAGCCTGCACGATGAGCTCGTTGATGACGTCGGTCATGATCGGGTCGAGCCCGGTCGTCGGCTCGTCGTACAGCATGATTTCGTGCGAAATGGCCAGGGCCCGCGCCAGTCCCACGCGCTTTTTCATGCCCCCCGACAGCTCGGCCGGCTTCTTCGCGCACACCGAAGGGGGCAGCCCCACTTCGTGCAGGCGCTCGCGGACGATCGCGCTGATCTCGTGTTCCGAGAGGTTGGTGTTCTGCCGCAGCCCGAACGCCACATTGTCTTCGACCGACATGCTGTCGAAGAGCGCGGCCTGCTGGAACACGTAGCCGAACCGCAGGCGTTCGCGCGTCAGTTCCTTCTCGTTGCGTTCGCGGTGCGACCGGCCGTCAAGCAGCACTTCGCCGCGCGACGGCGCGAGCAAGGCGATCATCAACTTCAGCGTCACGCTTTTGCCGCAACCGCTTTCGCCGATGATGGCCACCGATTCGCCCCGGTGGATTTTGAACGACACGTCGCGCAGCACTTCCTGCATGCCGAAGCGGCGGCTGACTGAGCGAAACTCGATGAGCGGTCCTTCTGCGACCATTCGGAACTTCCTATTTGACCAGCCAGGGATACAGCCCGTTGGCGACAATGCCCAGGAAAAAATCGACGGTCAGAATCGCCACGAACGAATACACGAACGCCTCGGTCGCCGCCCGGCCCACTCCTTCGGCCCCGGCCCGGCAGTGAAACCCGCGCTGGCACGAAACCACGGCGATCGCCGCGCCGAAAAACACCGATTTCACGATGCCGCTGAACAGCTCGAACGAGCCGATGTACGCCTCGGTGTGGTTCCAGTAGTGCAGGCTGTCGATGCCGCAGACCTGCGTCGAGATGAGCCAGCCTCCGAAGACGCCGGCGGCGTCGGCCATGACCGTCAGCATCGGGATGAGCAGCACACAGGCCAGAAAGCGGGGAACCACGAGATAGTGCATCGGGTTGGCCCCCAGCACGCGGAGCGCATCGATCTGTTCGGTGATCTTCATCGTGCCCAGTTCGGCGGCCATCGAGCTGCCGACACGCCCGGCCAGCATCGTCGCCGCCAGCACCGGCCCCAGCTCTTTGACCAGCGAGATGTTGATCACCGCGCCCAGGTTCGTTTCCAGGTGCATGAACCGGAACTGGTCGTACGACTGCACGGCCATAACCATGCCGATAAAGCCCCCGGTGACCATCACCACCGACAGGCTCTGAACGCCGATCTGGTACATGCACATGAACAGCACGGGCCGGCGGGGCAGGTGCGTCAGCAGCCAGACGAGCATGTCGAGAAAAAACAGCGTCAATTCTCCGACGGCAACACTGGCATCGACCACGAGTTTGCCGATCCACGTGATCAGGCCTTCGCGGTCGTGGGTTGTCAGAGTCGCAGACATGGCATCCTGCCGTGTTTCGCCGTTCAGAAAAGTGGTCGATGGTACGCAGGTCCTGGCGCACCGAGACTTACCGGTCGGGTGGCAAGGCCCGGCCTTCGGGGCGGAAACCTACCTGATTCTTGAGGTTGGATCGAGGCCAGTTCGATTGAAAACTCACCCCGAACCGGTATTCTGGGCAGGTGGTCTCGGGCGAGAAGGGGGAATGGGAGGGGTGAAGAGTGAGGGGTGAGCGGCGGACGTCAGTCCGCCGGTGCGCCCGTTGGTGAATGGGAACGTGGAGAGCGACGAGCGAAGATCGAGGATCGGACAGACGAAACGACTGAAGACACAACCATGACGAAACAACCCTGGCGGCCGATGGTCCTGTTCGCGGCGCTCGTTCTGACTTGCGTGGCAGAAACCCGAGCCGCCGACCCGAAACCGGCCGCCTGGACTCCCGAGTTGATGCTCAAGGCGAAAACGGTCGCCGAACCGGCCGTCTCTCCCGACGGCAAGAGGGTGGCGTTTGCGGTCTCGACGCCGGTCATGGAAGGCGAGCGCAGCGAATGGCTGTCGCAGGTTTACGTCTCGTCCCCCGGCGCCGCGCGCCCCGCGCAATTGACGCGGGGAGACAAATCGGCCACGAACCCGTCCTGGAGCCCGGACGGCCAATGGATCGCCTTTCTGACCCCGCGGGCCGGGCCGAAAGCCAACCTGTGGCGCATTCCCATCAATGGCGGCGAGGCCGAACAGCTCACCGACGAAAAAGGGGGGATCACCGCGTTTCAATGGTCACCCGACGGGCAGCAGATCGCCTTTCTGATGACCGACGCCAAGACCGACGCCGAAGAAAAGGCCGAGCGCGAAAAGCGAGACGCGTTCGTCGTTAACGAGAACCACAAACGATCGCGGCTGCACATCGTGGCGGTTGCGCCGAACGGCGAAGGGAAGCACCCGGTGCGGCGGCTGACCGGCGGAGACCTGCACGTGGGCGGGTTGCTCGGTGGCCGGAACTTCGACTGGTCCCCCGACGGCACGCGCATTGCGTTCACGCACCAGCCGACGCCCCTCGTCGACGACTGGCAGAAGACCGACATCTCGATCGTCGAGGTCACTACGGCGCGCGTCACACCGCTCGTGTCGACGCCGGCGGCTGAAACGCAGCCGGTGTTCTCGCCCGACGGCCGGTTGATCGCGTATACAGCGAGCGAAACGCCGCCGCAATGGGCGTTTGCTTCGAGGGTCTTCGTCGTGAAGCCGGACGGCAAAGAACCTCGCGCCCTGGCCGAAACGTATGACCTCAAGCCGGCGCTCGTCGGCTGGTCGAAGGCCGGAGACAGTGTGCTGATTTCGGAGGTGCAGCGGACGATTCATCGCTTCAGTACGCTGCCGCTCGACGGCTCGCCGCAGATCGACATTTCACCGGCGGGCCTGATGGTTTTCCAGCCGGCGACCAATTCGACGCACACGCACGTCGGGTTCATTTCCGAAGCGCCCGATCGGGCGCCCGAGGTCTTCGTCAGCCCGCTGGCGTCGTTCAAGCCGCAGGACGCGGGCATCGTGCAGGAATTGCCGAACGCGCCGATTGGAAAAACGACCGCGATCACCTGGAGGTCGTCGGATGCGCGCGAGATCGAGGGGCTGCTGACGCTCCCGCCGGGCCATCAGCCGGGTGAAAAAGCGCCGCTGCTGGTTATCGTTCACGGCGGACCGACCGGCGTCTTCGTGCAGAGCTGCATTGTCGGCCGCTCTCCTTACCCCGTGGCGGTGTTCGCCTCGAAGGGGTACGCCGTGCTACGGTGCAACGTGCGCGGGTCGAGCGGATACGGCAAGGAATTTCGTTACTCCAACTACAACGACTGGGGGGGCGGGGACTACCGCGACATCATGAGCGGCGTCGACACACTCGTCGAACAGGGAATCGCCGACCCCGAGCGCCTGGGCATCATGGGCTGGAGTTACGGCGGCTACATGACGTCGTGGATCATCACCCAGACAAAGAGGTTCAAGGCGGCCTCGGTCGGAGCCGGCGTTACGAATCTGATGTCGTTCACCGGCACCGCCGACATCAGCGATTTCATTCCCGATTACATGGGGGGCGAGTACTGGGAGCAATTCGACCGCTGGCAGGCGCATTCGGCGATGTTCCAGATCAAAGGCGTGTCGACCCCCACGCTGATTCAGCACGGCGACAAAGATGTGCGCGTCCCGATTTCGCAGGGCTACGAGCTGCACAATGCGCTGAAACGCCAGGGTGTCCCCGTTAAGATGGTGGTCTATCCCCGCCAGCCGCACGGGTTGCAGGAACCCAAGATGCAGCTCGACGCCATGCACCGCAACGTCGAGTGGTTCGACCACTGGCTGGGAAAGAACGGCAAGACATGAGCCAGAAACGGCAGATCGACTGGTATTACCATCGCAACGGCTGAATCACCTGCCGCAGAGCGCAAGAGTATCTTGCGAACACGAACGTTTCCGTTGTCGAACAAATTGACGCCCGCAAGCAGCGGATGAGCCCGGCCGAAGCCGTGCGGCTGGCGCGCACGGTGCGGCACCTGTACGTGGCCCGCGGCAAAAAGGTCGTGCATTTTGATATGCAAACGGATGCACCTGGCGACGCCGAGCTCAAGAAGCTGCTGATTGGCCCGTCGGGCAACTTGCGCGCACCCACGGCCCGCGCCGGGAACCGCCTGTTCGTCGGTTTCAACCCCGACGAATTTGCCGGGAGCCTGTGGGGAAGTTAGCGCTTCTCGTTCCCACGCTCTGCGTGGGAACGAGGTGACTTGCCGGGCTATTCGCTGGCCGAGGCAGCAGTCAGGCGGTCAATGGCGGCAAGGGCCGATTCGAGGGACGTGCCCGGGGGCAGCGGGGGCCCGATGATGACACGCGGGTAGTCATGCGGGGCGAAGGGCTGGTCCCGCAGGGCCGAGGTGCAGCAGACGGGCAATACGACGACGCCGGCCACGGCGCTCTGCCAGGCAGCGACCACGCGCGAGATAGCAGCAGCGCAGCCTGCCTGGTTGATCGTGAGCGCGACCATCTCTCCCTTGCGCAAAGCGGCTTCGCCTTCGTCCTCGGCACGCGCCCATTCGGGGGCTTCCGGTAGAGCGGGAACGGCGATCATCCCGGCATGCTGCGCCCATTTCTGCAGCCGGCTGCGGACGGCCCCCCGCTCTTCGACAAACACCAGCCGCACGTAGCGGTCGACCGCCGCCACCAGATCGAGCGCCGCGGGAAAGACGTGGCAATTGGCCAGCAGCACCACCGGCCCGTCGGTCGGCATGTTTTCGATGCCGATCGTGCGGAGCGCGTTGTGCCCCCGCGCGCGAATCCAGATTCCCGTCCGCAGGTAGAAACCGACGACGTTCAAAAAATTGCTGGCCGAAACCACGTTGCCCTTCGACTCCCTGGGGGCGCGGTGCTGCAGTTGCGTGTACAGCGGGACGAGGTAGAAGCCCGCGCCACAGCCGATTCCGAACAGCGACAGCACGAACAGTCCCGGCGCATGCCGCAGCACGCACGGAACGAGCGTGCACACGACGATCGTCAGCGCCCCGATCGGTACCAGGCCCAGCTCGATGCGGTGTCCCGAGACGTAGCCGGCGACGATGCTCCCCAGCCCCACCCCCAGCCCGACGACGGCAAACAGCAGGGCCACGCGCAGCTCGGGTTCCTGGGCCGCCTTTTCGAGCCGCGGCGGCAGGACACGTGCCAGCATCCGGTCGAGGGCCGTCGCCGGATGATCGGGCGGAGGCTCGTTCGTCAAACTGGCCAGCTCCGCCTGCGCGACGCGCAGCTCTTTGGTCAATTCGGCCTGGTAGAACAGGGTTTGCCGCAGAAAAAGAGTCATGAAGACGCAGAACGCGATGCCGGTGACCGACAGGGTCAGGGGCCGCGACTTCCACAGGATCGACAGGTTGTCGCGCAGCGGCCGCCACCAGTGCCACGACAGATTCAGCCCCGGAGCCGCGGCAGGAATCGGGCGCATGAGGAGCGCGCTGGCGGTGCCGACGAGCGCCAAACCAAACAACAGCGCGCCGATCATCCAGTCCTGTCCCATCACCAGCTTGCCGCCGGTGACCTCTCCCTTCAGCAGCGAGTACAGGATTCCGCCGGCGCTCGTCCCCAGGATCTGGGCGGTGAAGCTCGTGCCTTCGAGAACGCCGTTTCCGCGCGACAGCACGGCCGGGTGCAGAATCTCGGGCATGGCGCCGAGCTTGGCCGGAACGAAGAACGTGCTGTGCATGCCCATCAGAAAGACGGTGGCGATCACCATTCCGGCGCTCCACACGGCGACGGTGGGAAGTCGCGGATCGTCGGGCGAAAACAGGTGCGGCAGCCCCAGCCCCAGAAACGCCAGTCCCATCATCAGGACTTCGGCCCCCTTCCAGAAGACGACGACCGAACGCTTGCTGAAACGGTCTCCCAAGGGGCCCGCGTACGACGAGAACAGCAGGAACGGCGTGATGAAGCACGCCGTGACGATTGCCACGACCGCTTTGTCGTCGATCAACCGGACCTGCGCGAACCGCACGAGCATGTCGACCGCGTAAAAGATGGCGACGACGTGGATCGCCTGATCGTTGAACGTCGCGGTGAACTGCGCAAGCAGGAGCCCGATGAACGTGCGCGACGCGAGGCTTTCGGACAACGGTTGTTTCATGGAAAATCCTGAGAACGAAGGTTATAGCGAATGATCCGGAATCCGTCGAACAAGCGCAAACTAATTGCGTTCCGGTTCAACCACTGGTAGACTGCAGGGGTTGCGCGCTATGCCTGTCGGTGTGGACCGCGGGAAAGGGCCGGTCGTCGCTGAGCTCCTGATCGCGGAAGCGCGAGTTTCCTTCCGGTTGACGCTGCACGTGGTCAGCGTGGTTTTATGATCAGGGGATGTTCGATATGGCTCAGGGCACGATCAAGAAGCTCGTGAAGGATCGAGGGTTCGGGTTCATTTCCACCAACTCCGGTAAGGGCGACGTGTTCTTTCACGTGTCGGCCGTCGCTGACGGGGCATTCGACGCGCTGCAGGAAGGCCAGAGCGTCGAGTTCGAGATTGTCGAAGACGGGGGCCGCGGGAAAGGCCCGCGGGCCGGCAACGTCAGGCCGGCTTAAGCGGCGCCCGGTCGCGCCCGTCGCCACCAGAAATTTCCAAGCCCCGGTTTCTTCAGAAACCGGGGCTTCGTGTTGCGCGGAGTTACGGACACTCGTCGCGGCACTCGAAGATCAGAGGATGGTCGGAGAACGGGTCGCCGATCCGCAGCGAGATCTTGCCGTCGAGGACCTTTTCGAGCAGGTCTCCGCAAACCTCGGCGCGCCAACCCTGCAACAGTCGCGGAGTCTCGCCTGACCGGTCGTTATAGACGTGCCAGCGGGCCAGGTGCCGGAGGTCGGCTGTCGTTCCAACGATGCCGACGGCGACATCCATCTGCGCGCAGCGATTCGCCAGGGCGATGGAAAGGAGCTGCGCCAGAATTTGCTCGTCCTGGTCCTTTTCTGTGCGCTTCACCGCGGGGCACTGGTCGCGCGGCAGCGCCAGGCCCCGCGCGATCGCGGACAGCATCTCGGGGGCAGAGCGCTTATAGTCCGAACGGTTCATGTCGCGCGTGGCCAGCAGCTCGTTCAGATCGTGAGGCTGACGGCGCGCCAGTTCGATGATCAGATCGTCGCGAAAGACCCGGCGGGCCGGCTTATTGCGCTGCAGCGCCTCTTGTTCGCGCCACTGGAAGACCTCGCGCGCCACGGCCAGCTCGCGCGTCGAGAGCCCCTGCGCGCCGGGAAGGCGGCGCCAGGATTCTCGATTGGGTTCCTGCTCCAGGTCGCCGATGAACCGGTCGAATTTGGTGCGCGCCCAGGCCGTGCGGCCTCGCGATTCGAGGGCCCCGGCCTGTTTTCCGTGAATCTCGAGAAGAAAATCGACGTCTTCGATCGCGTAAGCGATCTGCCGGTCGGTCAGCGGCCGCCGCCGCCAGTCGGTGCGCGTCTCTTTGCCGTGCGTCTTCTTGTCGAGCGTCCGCATCACCAGCGACGTGTAGCTGATGGGGTAGCTGCGGCTCAAGAGCCCCTCGGCGATCTGCGTGTCGAACAGCCTGCCCGGGCGCGCGCCACCCAGCCACAGGCAGAATCGCACTTCTTCGCGCCCGCCATGCACGACCACGTTGACGCCGCCGCCGGCCATCAACTTCCACCAGCTTGACAGATCGCGCACTTCGAAGGGATCGACGGCTGCCGAACGGTCGCGCGTGGCGAACTGCAACAGGCACAGCTCGGGGCGATACGTGTGCTCCGAGAGGAATTCGGTGTCGAACGCGACCTCGCCAGTCTCGTGAATATGCTCACAGAGCTCTTCGAACCGTCCCTGGTCGGTGATCAGCCGGTGCGGCATGGGCCCTGTTTTCTACGACCACGCGTCGGCAGCGGAGAGATTCCGCGCGAGCGGCAATTCGATGCCGGGAAGGAGCGGCGTCTGGTAGACGTCTTGTTCGGCAACGACGCGCTCTCCCGATGGTGAAACGTGTTGCCCGTACACGGTTATCACTCGCTGGAACCGATCTCAGCTTGAGTTGTGGGGCTGGACATCGGAGTCGCTTTCGCGAATTGACGAGATTCGTACGTCCATCCTGCCCAATTCGTGACGACCATGCAATCCTAAATCCAGATTCTGAAATCGGATGCAGAATTCTCGCAAATACCGGCGCGGGAGGGATTCTCGCCCAATGAGCCTGACACAGGACTGGCAGAATCGGTGGCAGGTCGGAGACCCGCCCCACGACTGTCAGGCGCGGAGCTCTGGTGCGATTGGGTAAACTTTGTCGATTTTGCTGAAGTTAACGGCTGGCTGCTGTCGATAAATGATCATTGGACGGGGGGCGACTCGTTTACTTCGGGGTCGCCATGATCTATGGACTCTATCTCTCCGGACAGGGAGTGCAGGTCCAATCCGCGCGCCAGGACGTCGTCGCCAACAACCTGGCGAACGCGTCGACGAATTCATTTAAGCGCGATCTGGCCACCGCACAGGCCCACCTGCCTTACGACGCACGGCACGGGCGCCCGACGTGGCTGCCCGGCAATCTCGATAACATGCCCGGCGGAGTTTCCGCGGGCGAAACAGTCACTGACTTCTCGCAGGGCCCGCTGTCGAAGACGACGTCGGTCATGGACCTGGCCATCCATGGCAAGGGATTTCTGCACGTCACCGACGGCAAGCAGAAGTTTCTGACGCGCGACGGGCAACTGGCGCTTAACGCGAACAATCAGCTCGTGACGCGCGAGCACGGCTACCAGGTGTTGAACGCCCAGGGCGGCCCGCTGGGAGGGATCGATCCCGATCGGTCGCTCGAATTTCTTGCTGACGGAACCGTCCAGCAGGGAGACACCGAGATTGGCCGCATTTCCCTTGTCGTCCCGCAGCGCATCGGCGATCTCTCGAAACACGGCAGAAATCTGTACACGACGACGGGACGGTCGAACCCCGCGCCGGCCGACACGCAGGTCAGGCAGGGATATCTCGAAGCCTCTGGAGTCCAGCCGATCAACAGCATGATGGACCTGATCGAGTCGGCGCGCACACTCGAGGCCAACGTGAACATGATCCGCACGCAGGACGAATCCCTCGACAAATTGCTGCAGAGCCTGCCGCGAAAATGATCCCAAGAGAATAATCCAGTCAAGAGAATGATCCAGTCAAGTCCTTGTGACCTGAAACCAATACGCGGCGAAACGCCGCCCAATCTGATTCTTCGGAAATGACATGAGTATCCGCGCCCTGAACACGGCCGCGTCCGGCATGGACGCCCAGCAGTTCCGCCTGGACGTAATCGCCAACAACCTGGCGAACGCGCAGACGACGGCGTTCAAGAGCTCGCGCGTCAATTTCGAAGACCTGATGTACCAGAACTTCAAGATCCCCGGCATGATCGACAACCTCGGGCGGCTGACGTCGGTCGGCCAGGCGTACGGCCTGGGCGCCCGCGTTCAGAGCACCGAGATGAACATGACGCAGGGGAGCTTTACCAACACCGGGCAGACGCTCGACCTGGCGGTCGCCGGCGACGGGTTCTTTCAGATCAACGACGGTAACCAGTTTCTGTACACGCGCGCGGGGAATTTTACGGTCAACGCCAATCAGCAGGTCGTGCTCGGCTCGGCGACGACCGGGCGATTCCTGGAACCGGCGATCACCATTCCGCAAGACGCCGTGCAGGTTTCGATTTCGGCCGACGGCATCGTGTCGGTGCTGCAGGCCGGTCAGACTCAGCTCAACCAGATCGGAAACATCCAGCTCGTGCGCTTCGTCAACCCCCAGGGCCTGCTGGCCACCGGTGAAAACCTGTACCAGCAGACGAGCGGATCGGGCAATCCGATCATTTCGAATCCCGGGCAGGACGGGCTGGGAACGATCCGTCAGAATTTTCTGGAAGCCTCGAACGTCGAACCGGTGACCGAGCTGGTCGGACTGATCTCGACGCAGCGTACATTCGAGCTCAACAGCCAGGTGATTCAGGTCGCCGACCAGGCCTGGCAGCTCGTCAACAATTTGCGGCGGTATTAGGCGGAAACGAATTGGCGGACTATGAGAACTGACAGCAGAAATCAGCGGGAAATCGAACGCGACCCCCCCCGGCCCCCCCATGCTCAGGGGGGGAGAGGGACGTGGGCTCGCTGGCTCGCGGCCGCGTCCCTCATGTACTGCGGCTCGTCGCTCGCCGCATCGGCGGCGATCATCGAGCTGAAGGGAGAAGCCCGCGTTTCGTCGCCGGTCGTGCAGCTCGGACACGTCGCGCAGATACACGACGCAGACGAAAAGCTCGTGGCGCGCCTGGCCGCGGTGACGCTGTTTCCGGCACCGCCGGCCGGGCGCTCGAAGTCAGTCGATTTTGAAACGATCCGCGGGCGACTCGTGTCGCAGGGCTTCAGCGTCTCTGACCTCGAATTCCAGGGAAGCAGCCAGGTGACCGTGGGCACCGTCCGCCCCGTCGATGCGTCGGATGCGTCGGATACGGCGATTTCTGACATTTCGCGTCGCCGTGCCGAAGAACTCATCGCCAAAGCCGTCCGCCAGCTCCTCGCAGAGCAGGCCCCGGCGCTCGGCAGCGTGCAGGTTGACCCGCAACTGTCCCCCAAGCAGATCGCACTCATCAACTCGGCCGTCGCGACGAAGATCGAGGTGTTCGGCGGCAAGGAACCGTGGGTGGGACCACAGGAATTTCGAGCGGCATTTTACGATCGGCAGGGCCGGCGGCAGGAATACCAGGTGTCGGCCGTCGTGAAACCGCTGCCGCACGTGATCGTGGCCTCGGCGACTCTTAACAAAGGGCAGATCGTGAGGGCGGAAGACGTGACGCTCAAGCAACGGCCGCAGAAGGTGACCGACACGCCGCTGTGCGATCGGGAAGAACTGGTGGTGGGTCAGGAAGTCATCCGCCGCGTGCAGGCGGGCGAACCGATCGCGGTGCGCGACGTGCGCGGAGTGCCATTGGTGCGGCGCGGCGACATCGTGACGGTGGTCGCCCGCGGCGGAGGAATCGTCATACGAACCGACGCCAAAGCCACAATGGACGGGGGCCTGG
>JACQFH010000599.1 GCA_016200145.1 Planctomycetia bacterium
GAGCTTGCTCCCGACTTGTTTGCCGAGCTGACGACCGATAAGAAGTCCGGCGACCAGCCGGCCGGTAAGTCCGCGTTCTTTCGCACAGCCGACGGATCCACGATTCTCGGTCAGCTCGCCCATCTGATCGGCACACAGAACGACGAGAAACAGGTCGGCCGCACGCTGGAATTGATCGCCACCGGACCGATGGCCGATGATCCCACTGGCGACCGACTGCTGCTGGAAATCGCGCGGGGCCTGAAGCGGCGCGGAGGGCGGCTCACTTACAAAGGGATCAGCCCGGCGGTCGGGGGCTGGCTCCTGACGCGGCTGCAAAAGGCCCGATCCGTCGCCGCCGATACGGCGGCCAATCCGGCGGCACGACTGGTGGCGATCGAGCTGGCTTCCAGCTCGCCACCGATCCCGACGCGCGAGCTGCTGTTGGGGTTGATCCGCCCCGACCAGCCGGAGGCGATTCAGATCGCGGCCGTCCGCGCGCTGGCCGACGATACCGATGCCTCGGTGACGAAAGACCTTCTGGCCCGTTACCGCGCGCTGACCCCCGAGGTCCGCCGCGCGACGCTCGAAACGCTGCTGGCGCGCGAAGACCGGACGCAAGCGCTGCTGGCGGCCGCCGAGCGCGACGAATTGTCGCTCTCGGACGTGGAGCCTGCCCGTCGCGACCTGCTCCTCAAGCACAAACAGCCTGCGATCCGCAAGCTGGCCGAGCGCGTGTTCGCTGGCTCGGCGACGGCTGCACGCAAAGACGTGCTGGCCCGCTACCAGGAGGCGCTCACGCTCCCTGCCAAGGCAGCCGACGGACTGGCCATCTTCGAAAAGACGTGCGCCAACTGCCACCAACTGGCGGGCAAGGGCTTCGCCGTGGGGCCCACGCTGGCGTCGTCTTCGACGCGCGACGGGACGGTGCTGCTCACGCACATCCTCGACCCCAGCCAGTATGTGCTTCCTAATTTCGTACAATACGTGGTTATCGACAAAGAGGGGAGGTCGTTCACGGGGATGCTGTTCGCGCAGTCGGCGACGAGCGTGACGCTCAAGAAAGAGAAAGACGAGACGGTCACAATTCTGCGCCGGGACATCGACGAGATCGCCTCAACCGGCAAGTCGCTGATGCCCGAGGGGTTGGAAAAAAACATCACGGTGCCCGAGATGGCCAGCCTGATCGCCTTCCTCAAAGAGGCCGTCGCCGCCGAACCGGCCGCAGATTCCCGCGCCGAACGCGATTTCGGCACTCTTCCCGGCCTGATTGAACCGAAACGCAAGCCGTAGCCCTTTGCCTCCGACGATGGAATAGGAGCCACGGATGAAACACGGATAGAACACGGATACGAAAAGTTCCCCGTCAATCCGTGTTTTATCCGTGTTTCATCCGTGGCTAAGTTCCTCCGTCTGATGGCCGAATGGCTGGGCCAAGTTATCCTTGGTTTCATTCAGCTTTTTTTGATCAATGATTCGCTGGGAGGTAAAGTCTTGAAATCCCGGTTGCGTCTCGCCGTAGTCGCGTTCGCGTTGCTGTTGTCGCCCGTCGCGGCGGCTGACGGGCCCGCGGTACGGATTGCACTGGTGGGAGATTCGACGGTGGCCTCGTACGAGCAGCCGCCGGCGGATCGGCCTGATCTGACGGGCTGGGGGCAGGTGTTCGGCGAGTTTTTCGACGGCCGCGTCGAGGTCCGCAATTTCGCGGCGTCGGGACGCAGCGCCAAGAGCTTCGTCGCCGAGGGGCGCTGGCAGCCGGTGCTCGATGCGCATCCCGACTACGTGTTCATCCAGTTCGGCCACAACGACCAGAAAGAAGGTGACCGCTTCGCCGATCCCGAAAAGGAGTTTCCGGATCAACTTCGGAAGTACATCGCAGACGCCCGTGCCGCCAGGGCGGTTCACGTGCTGGTCACGCCGGTCGCCCGCCGGACGTTCGAAAACGGAAAGCCGGCGACAACGCTTATGCCGTATGCCGAAGCGATGCGCAAAGTGGGTCGTGAAACGCACACTCCGGTAATCGACCTGCACGCGGCCAGTTTCGAGCTGTATGGCCGGCTGGGGGACGACGCCAGCGCCGACCTTTCCGCCGCGGCGACCGACCGTACGCACTTTTCACGAAAAGGGGCGCGGGCCATGGCCGGGCTCGTAGTCGCCGGTCTGCCGCGGGCGCTGCCGCAGTTGATCCCGTTTCTCAAAGAGCATTCCGCGGCCGCGGTACCGGGCCTCGCGCCGTCGGAGCTTCCGGGCCCGATTCGCCTGGCTCTGCCGCCGGTGCTTTATGCCGTCGTTGGCATTGAGACGAACGTTTATTTCGACAACGTCGTGCTGGCACTCAATCCGGCGAATTACGCGTTCGACGTGCATTGTCCCAAGGGGCGGCACCAGCAGGAGCGCTGGACCTTTACTCCGCTCGCGGCCGACGCAGGAGACCATCCATTCGAGATCGACGTCCGCAACGAGCAGAACGAGTTCATTTCCCGGGGTCGCAGCGTGCTGCGAGTGATTCCCGCCGCCCGCGGCGAAGGGAAAGATGCCTCGCTCCTGTGCATCGGCGACAGCCTGACTCATGCGTCGGTCTACCCGCAGCGCGTCCTCGCACTGTGCGAGAAGCCGTCGAATCCCCGGCTGACACTGATCGGTTCCCACACGCTGCCGAATCTCCCGGACAAAGTCCGCCACGAAGGGTACGGCGGCTGGACGGCGCTGCGGTTCGCCACGCACGCCACCGGCACGCCGCGGGCGGGAAACTACGCGCAGCGCGCCAGCCCATTTCTTTATCCGGGAGCCGATGGAAAGCCGGCGCTCGATTTTGGCGCCTACTGTCGCGACGTCAGCGGCGGAAAGGCGCCCGACTTCGTGACGATTTTCCTCGGCCCGAACGACATCTTCTCGCTGAACGACGCGACGCTCGAAGCGGGCCTCGCCACGATGCTCGACCATTACGATCTGCTGATCGGCATGGTCCATAAGTTCTCCCCGAGCACGCGCGTGGGAGTGATGCTGCCCGTACCCGCAGCGGCCAGCCAGGACGCGTTCGGCGCCAATTACGCGACGGGCCAGACGCGCTGGCAGTACAAACGGAACCAGCACCGGCTGGTGGAATGGATGCTCGACCGCTACGGCGGGCGCGACTCCGAACGGATCCACCTAGTGCCGACGCACGCCAATCTCGACTGCCAGCACAACTACCCGACCGAAGAAAGCCTCTGGAATGCGGATACGCCTTTGAAGGGTCTCCGCCAGAACAACGGCGTTCATCCGTCGGACCCCGGCTACGACCAGATCGGCAATTCGCTCTACGCCTGGATTAAAGCGAATGTGGAGTGAGCGATGTCGTGCGACTCGTTGTTTAACCCGGAGCCATCGGCGACGGCGTTTTCGCGCGCCACTGGTGCGCGCCGTCGGACCACCGCTATTCGCGCCGTCGCCGCTGGCTCCGGGTTAAACGATTCTGCCTGCCGAACCGCAGGGGCGACCCTACTTCAGCGGGTGCTTTTCGAAGAACTCCCAGATCAGGTCGTTGGCACTGATGTCGCGCGTTGACTTGCCCAGGAACTCAACGAACTTGGGTTTGCCGGGCCAGGTATGGCCACCGCCGTCAATGACGTACAGAACCACCTCGGCCCCGTCTTGACCCGGTCCCCAGCACTTGCGCGTGACGGACGTGCCGTCGTCCGCTTTGTCGGGCAGGCTGGTCACGGCCGGCTCCTCCGGGCAGCCGTCGAGCCGGGCCCAGATGCGCATCGTTTCGTCGACCGACTTGAACGGCACGATCTTCCTGGCGCGCTCATCGGCACCCGTAAAAGGCACGAGCTTGTCGGCCGTGCCGTGAAAATGCATCACGGGCACAGGCCGCTTGAGTTTCGGCTCGGGCACGGCCAGCGTGCCGGCGACTGGTGCGATCGCGGCGATCCGGTCCGACAGCTCGCTCGCCAGGCGGTAACACATCATGCCGCCGTTGGAAATGCCGGTGGCGTAGACGCGCTTGGGATCAACGCTGGCGACGGTCGCCAGGTCGTCGAGGATCTTTGTCGTGAAAGCCACATCGTCAAATTTCTCGTTCAGCGCTTTGCCGCGCAGGCCGCCCGAATTCCACACCAGCATCAACTTTCCGTTCCCATTTCCGTTGGGATAGACGGCCAGAAATCCCGCCTCGTCGGACTTCTCGTTAAGCCCCGTGAAGACCGCCATGATGTTCGCGTTCGTCATGGCGCCGTGGTAGATCAGCACGACCGGAGCGGGCTTCTTCGGATTGTACTTGGCCGGAACGTGGACGGCATACGAGCGGCTCTTTCCGTTGAACTCGAGCTCGCGGGTGTGATCGCCGGCGGCGAGCGGGTCGGCACAGACGACGGACAGCAGGAGCGTCAACGTCAGCATGGGCTAGACTCCTCGGTACATGGGAGGCGACGGAGGCTCGTCATCTTCGATGAACTCACGGTCACGATCGACCAACTCGTCGCGGCGAATCTTGACCTGCCGATCGAAATCCCTGAGCACGTCGAGCGCCTTGTCGCGCGACGAAACCAGGCCGATGATCAGGAACTGGATGATGGCCAGAGTATAGCACACCCAGCCGACGATCCGGTGATCGGGCGCGCCGAAGATCACCGCCATGATCGCGAACACCGACGACGATCGGTCGAGGTGCCGGAAGAAAATCCCCTTGCAGAAGGGCCAGAACTGTTCGCGCGCCGCCTGGATCCGCCGCCCCTTGGGAAACAGCAGCCGTTCCGGACCCGGATGGATGATTGAAAACAGGGCCTGATCGGGCATCGACTCGATGACCCCCATGGCCAGGAGCAGCCGCAGCCCCAGGCTGAGCCAGATATACTGGTGCTTCCAGTTGTCGATATGGCTGCCGAACAGCGCATATTCGAAGTTGTCCGTGGCAAACAGCAATAGCAGCGAACCCCGGACCCATTGTTCGAGGTCCTTAGTGAGCTCGGCACCCAGTCGATCGATCGACAGCACCCGCCGCAGACAGAGCCTGAAGATCGGGATCGCGATGAACCCGACGAGCAGACGGATTAGCGGTCGGAGGAGGGCGGTCATTGGCAATCAGGCCGAATTTTCGCGCTGACCCCAGTTCCTTGGCAGCGAAGACAAGGAGAGGGGGAGAGGGGGAGACAAGGAGATGATGGAGGAACCTTGGTCCTGCATAATGGAGGCCTTAGCGAATCAGCCAGTTGGCGGGGCTGTTGATCATCGCGACAGCGAAAGCCTTCTTGTAAAGCTCCAAGTCCGTATGGGACACGATCCGCTTCGCCATAGCCACGTCTCAATCTTAAACGACCGTAGTGTCGTTTTCTCCTTGTCTCCCCCTCTTCATGCCTCGCAGATTACTTATTCCAGTCAATTTGATCATAGAGGACGCGGAGTTTCTCCCCGCGGGCGGGGTTCAGGTGGGCCACATGGGCGATTCGGCCTAACAGGTGCGAGGCATAGCGTTCGTGCCGGTCGTGGTTCTGGGTCGAGGCGCCGCGGCGGACGCAGTTTGTCAGCGTGGCCTTCAGACGGTCGTAATCTTTGCGGGCCACGTTCGTCCGCGTGTTGACGACGACGCCGGCGACCGTCTGCCGCTGGTTATTGCGGAGGACCCGCCACTTCCGCCGGTTGATCAGGAAGCGTTCGTCTCGCACGATCTGCTTCACCAGCGGGATGAAGACCGCCAGGCTCTTCAGAAAAACGGCGTCTCCCGAGAAGGTAAGGTCATCGGCGTAACGCGTGTAATTGGCCCCGAACGTGCGGGCCAAGCCCGACAAGCGCAGGTCAAGGACGAATGCCGAGAGATTGGCCAGCGCGGGTGACGTAGGGGCTCCCTGAGGTAACCGACGCCCGCGGTAGGGGTGGATTTCGGGGCCTCTTCCAAACGTGGCCGTCATCGACGCCGGCAGAGTCGTCGTCGTAAGCCGGCCCAGCCAGATAGCCGCTTCGCGGCAGTAGCCGAGCGAGCGAAAGATGGCCACCACCCGATTCAGCGAGACGCTGGGGTAGAAATTCTCGAGGTCGAGCTGCAGGACCACCCGCTGGCCGACGTGCGGAACGGCGTTCGTAGAGATCGATCGTCCAGTGACGAACCCGTGGGCAGCCGGATGCGCCGGCACCTTGCGCAAAATCCCATCGAGAATCTTCCACTGCACTCCCTTCAGTTTGACTTTGGGGGCCTCGATCAACCGTTTGCCGCCGGCGCGTTTGTCGATCCACCGATAAAAATAGTGAGCCGACTTTTCGTCAGCCGCACGATGCTCGTCGTCGAACCGGTGGACAAGCCAGCCCAACTGCCCCAGCGGGATTTCGAGCCACTTGGCCAGTTGTTCAGGAATCTTGAAGACCGGCAGCGAATAGCGCTCGAGGCGGCTCGCGTCTCCCCCCTGGCTCAAATCCAGCCAACCGCCGGTGACACTCGGGCGCGCGAACCGATAACCGCGGTCTTTGGGGAGAGTGGTCCGTCCGCCGACCTTTCGCGGCGGCTTGAACCTGAGCGGCTTCAGCCGCGCGGGCCGGCGACGCTTACGCGGTGGCCTGGCGGCTGGAGTCGCACGATTCGAATCGGAAGCGCGTGAAGAAGAGGGTGAATGCGGCTGAGCGCTGGATTCGGGAGCGGCATCCCCGAATCCGAACAAGCCGCGCAGCCATTGAAAAAGCCCCATCCACCGTGGCTCCGCCGAAATTGCGGGAAATCAAAGGTGGCCAGCGGGCCGCACAACTCGTTCCTGTGGCGGATTCCCGACGCGGAGCAGTGTCGCTCCGCGTTGGCGAATCCACGTTCGAAATGCTGACAATGCTTCATCCGCGGGGTATCCCCGCAGCCATTCGGAACGCCAGTCAAGGCGTGCCGAACCGGTCTTGTGCGACCCCCTGGCCAGTGCGTGCATCGTAGCGTGCTGCGTGCAGGCGTCAATGCAACGCCGAGGGCCGGTTTGCAAGCACTGAAGAGGGGGAGACAAGGAGAGGGAGAGCGTGTCGGCCGCGCGCGTCGATGCCGCGAGTCACGGAGGCACTATTCAGCAGGCGAGCCGAGGAATAGAATTCCAACAATACGGAATGCGGAATACGCGCTGCCGCGTTCTCATTGCTCCAATTCCCATTCCGCACTCCGAATTCCGAACTCCGCATTCAGTCGTCAGCACTCGTCGGACTTACGTCGACTCGGGCAAACACCGTCGAGGTGACTTAGGACAAATTCGGATTTTTTTTCTTTTTTGCGAAAACTTTGCTAAATAAAGCTTTACTTGCGAACGATTGTTTTTACAATGCTGCGTAATTACCGCGGAACGAAACTCCCGGGAGGCTTTATGTACCGATATGGTTGACGACCTTCCTTCCTCATGCGGGGCCTGCCGCGCCGTGCACCCTCACTCTCGCATCTCTCGTGATGTGACCGCAGCCGCGTGCCCCAGCCCCACCCGCAGCCGCCGTTTCGACGGCTTGGCTTCCCGGATCGCGACGCATCGCCGTTGTCAGAATATTTCTCTCGCGCTTTCCCCAGTTCAAACCGCCGCTCAAACTTCGTTCGAGCCGAGGCAGCTCAGCTCCGTCACCGTTCGCCGTTGCGCGAAATCGGTGTCGTCGACTGCTCCTGCCAGTCGCTCCGTTAAGTGCGTGTTGACAAGAGGGGTCGCTACCCCGCCTTGATACCCGTTCCTGTGCCGGCAGCAGTTCGTCCGGCTGGCTTTCCGTTTGTCGGGGGAAAGGACACCCCGTAGTCGCACGGATGTGAGACTCACGGATTCGGTGTACCGGAATCAGGTTCAAGGCGCGCCATCGGAGCGCGGCCGCTTTACAACACCCGCAATCAAGGGAGAACGCCACAGATGGCGACTGTCCTCGAAAGTCACTCGTCCTCGGAAACCACCACCTCACCAGTCTATCGCTCGGCCCAGCCCGTTGTCTCGTTCGCAGAGGCAGAGAGCCTGGCCGGGCAATTCGGGTCGCCGTTGCTGGTCGCCAGCCGCACGGTGCTGCTTCGAAACTACGAGGCCATGCGCAGCTCGCTACCCGGCGTCGAATTGTTCTACGCCGCCAAAGCCAACCCGGCAGACGCCATCCTGCGCCCGTTGTGCGAGGCCGGTTCATCGGTCGACGTTTGCTCGTACGGTGAAATGCAGGCCGCCCTCGCCGCCGGTTTCACACCCGAGATGATGATCCACACGCACCCCTGCAAAACGGTGCAGAATCTGACATGCTGCTACGCCGCCGGCGTGCGGTGGTTCGTCTACGACAACGCCGGCGAAATTCCCAAGCTGGCCGAGCACGCCCGCGATGCCAGCCTGCTGCTGCGGTTGGCGGTGTCGTCGTCGTCGAGCCTGATCAATCTGTCGGCCAAGTTCGGCGCGTTCGAGGCCGATGCGGTACCGCTGATGCTGGCGGCTCGCGACGCCGGGCTCACCGTGCGCGGCATGTCGTTCCATGTCGGGTCTCAGTGCCGCTCGCCCGAAGATTTCCACAACGCGCTGTGCCAGGCCCGTCGGATCTGGGACCGCGCCGCGAAGGCGGGGATCGCCCTCGAAGTTCTCGACGTGGGGGGCGGCTTCCCCGCCCCGTATCTCGACTCGGTGCTGACGCTCGACGTCTACTGTCGGTCGCTGGCGCGGGCGCTCGAAGAAACTTTTGGCGACATTCCGGTTCGCGTCATCGCCGAACCGGGGCGCGGTCTGGTGGCCGAAACAATGACGCTGGTCACGCGCGTGCTGGGCAAGTCGGAGCGCGGCGGGACCCGCTGGTACATTATCGACGACGGCCTGTACGGTTCGTTCTCGGGGCAGGTGTTCGACCACGTCGAATACCCGCTGATGGCGAGCGCCGCCGCCGAACGCGAACTGTTCCCGTGCGTCGTGGCTGGGCCCACCTGCGATTCGAGCGACGTCGTCACGCGCGAGCAGCCGCTGCCCGACCTGGAAATCGGCGAACTGCTGCTCGTTCCCACAATGGGGGCCTACACCTGCGCCAGCGCGTCGAATTTCAATGGCCTGGACCTGGCCCGTATCATCGGTGTCGAATAGTTCGTACCGGACAGGAGCCATCATGAGCACCACTCAATTTGAGGGACGGATTCTGGTTCTCGGCTTCGGTGGGGTAGCCCAGTGCACGCTGCCCTTATTGCTGAAGCACCTCGAAGTGCGGCCCGACCGGGTCACCGTGTTCGACTTCGTCGATTGCCGCAAGCCCCTGGCGCCGTACCTCGCGCAGGGCGTGCGGTTCGTGCGCGGCCGGATCACTCGGGACAATTTCGAGACCGAGCTGACCAGCCACGTGGGCGCGGGCGATCTGATCGTCGACCTGGCCTGGAACATCGACTGCGCCGCACTGCTCGATTTCTGCCGCCGCAAAGGCATTCTGTACATCAACACGTCGGTCGAGGTCTGGAATCCGTATTCCGATATCGAGTCGAAGGTTCCGCCCGAGCGCACGCTGTACGTCCGGCACATGAACCTGCGCAAAATGTTCGCGGGCTGGCCGTCGGAAGCCGGACCAACGGCAGTGCTCGATCACGGCGCGAATCCGGGGTTGGTGTCGCACTTCACGAAAATGGCCCTCGCCGACATCGGCCGGCGGATCATCGCCGAGCGCCCCGACGACCCGCGCCGCGCCGTCTTCGAAGACGCGCTGGCCTGCGCGAAGTTCAACCGCCTGGCGCAGGCGGCCGGCGTCAAGGTGATCCACATCAGCGAGCGCGACACGCAGATTTCGAATAAGCGCCGCCGCGGCACCGAATTCGTCAACACCTGGAGCGTCGAGGGCTTCTATGAAGAGGGGATCGCGCCGGCCGAGATGGGCTGGGGCACCCACGAGCGAAAGCTGCCGCAGGACGCCTGGCTGCACAAGACGGGCCCGCGCAACCAGATCTGCCTCGAACGATTCGGCATGAATACGTTCGTCCGTTCGCGCGTCCCGTCGAGCGAAATCGTGGGTATGGTCATTCGCCACGGCGAAGCGTTCAGCATTTCGGAATTCCTGACGGTGAAAGGGGCCCGCGGAAAGGCGGTGTACCGGCCGACGGTGCACTACGCCTACCTCCCCTGCGAGTACGCCGTCGCGTCGCTCGACGAGCTGCGCGAGCAGGAATACGTGATGCACGAGAAGTGGCGGATCATGCGCGACGAGATCGTCTGCGGGTACGACGAGCTGGGAGTGCTGCTGATGGGGCACGACTTCCAGTCGTGGTGGTGCGGGACGATTCTCGACATCGACGAAGCCCGCCGGCTCGTTCCCGGGCAGAATGCCACAACGCTGCAGGTCGCCGCGTCGGTGCTGGGCGCCGTCGTGTGGATGATCCGCAACCCGCGCCGGGGCGTACTGATTCCGGACCAGTTGCCGTACGACGAAATCCTGGAGGTGGCCCGTCCCTACCTGGGAAAAGTCATTTCGATCCCCATCGCCTGGACCCCCCTGCCCCTGGCCGACGACGACGGCCCCGAAGCCGCTTGCGCCGACGAGATGTGGCAGTTCTCGAACTTCCTGCTCGAGCCGATGTCGAGCCACATCGAATCGGGCGCCGTGAGCGGCCCGCAGCTCGTACGCGAGTTCTGCGACCCAGTCGGGTTGACGGTGTGAGCTGTGCCGCGGGCACCGCGACGCCGCGCTGTGCGCTGATTCGCAAGCCGCGAAGACAACGAGAGGCGAGACAAAGAGAAAAACCTGAGTACTCAGTAAGATCTCCCTCTCCCGCCCTCCTTGACTGGCTCCTCTCTCTTTGTCGCCAGCGGTGGAATTCAGCCACGGATGAAACACGGATCAAACACAGATACGGACGTCCGTCGTTGATCCGTCGCGTTCACGCTGTCTTCCGTCGTTTCCTGCCTTCCTGCTTTCCTCACTTCAAATCCCTGGGTCGCGGTCCCTGAAGTGACTCGGTCCGGGAAGTCCAAAGTCTGTGCTTCCTTTTTTCGGGTTTTTCGTGTGTTTCGTTGACATCCTGTTTTGGTTCCGGCCCAAGGCCGGGCTGCGTTTCATCCGTAGCTGCTCTTCCTTTTCCTCCCGTGAGTCGTCCATGCAACAGTGCCCGCCCCCGAACTCCGGCGCGTTCGGCTGCCTGCACGAGCCCGTTTTCGTAGACTCCCCTCCCCTGGTCTTTTTCGCGTAAAAACCCCATCTCCCGCAAGCATGAACCGACCTTGATTCGTTCTCAAAAAATCCGTAGTATAAAAGATCGAGCGTCCGAAAACTGTTGAGGCCGGGGCCGAGCGTTTCTGCGAATCCTCTGAACCGAAAGGCAGCCAGTAGGCGTGCCGGAGGCGAGTGCCTTCGGCGACC